>JAJPJO010000176.1 GCA_021324135.1 Pseudomonadota bacterium | reverse complement strand
GGCACGGCGGCGATCACGACGGTTGGCACAACGGCTGGCACGGCGGCGATCACGACGGTTGGCACAACGGCTGGCACGGCGGCGATCACGACGGTTGGCACAACGGCTGGCACAATAGCGCATGGAACAACGGTTGGACAGGAAATGGTTGGCATCACGGCTGGTACAACCGCAACTGGAATAATGGCGTCAACAACAATTGGAACAATCTGTCCTACGCCTCAAATGGTACCGGATATGGTGGCTGGACGAATTGGAATGAGCTGAACGGACTGGGCTACGTTGGCTACAATGGCTTTAGCTATCCATCGCTCGGATACGGATCGGGATACGGAATCGGTTCGGGCTACGGACTTGGATCAGGTTATGGATATGGTTCGGGTTATGGGTACGGATCTGGTTATGGAGGATTAGGAAGTCTGCTCAGCAGTTTTCTTTATCCTCTAACTTATGGACTTGGGGGATACGGAATGGGCTATGGCACCGGATATGGTGGCTATGGTATGGGCTATGGCTACGGTTCGGGTTACGGCGGCTATGGTTCAGGCTACGGTAGTTATGGTCCTGGATACGGTGGCTACAATTTAGGATACGGCGGCTACGGTCCGGGATACGGCGGCTACGGCCCGGGATATGGCGGCGGCCCGGGATATGGCAGCTACGGCCCAGGATACGGAAACGGCTCTGGAAATGGCTACGGCTCCGGATATGGCAGCTATGGTCCGGGATATAGTGGTCCAGGATATGTTGGCTACGGACCCGGAAATGGCTACGCACCCGGATCGGGTAATTCGTACGGTCCTGGCTACACCCCCGTTAGCTACGGCGGTGGATCAAACGCTGGCGGACCAATTAATGGAGATCCGGACCGATTTAGAGACATGCACCGCGATTGGGACGATACAAGGATTACTCGCCTCGACCGAGACAGAGATTGGCACCCCGGATTTGGATGGAACCACGACAAAGATGGATGGCGCACCGCCAACGGTGGCTTCAACAATCACAACGGTGGCTTCGGTAATCACAACGGCGTTTTCAACAACGGCTTTCATGATGCCGACCGTGATTGGCATCATCACGACTTCGATCATTCCCTTGCGGGCATGAGCGCCCGAGGCGTTTTTCCATCCCATCCTTTCGCACCCGGACCACACGGAATGCGCAGAGGGATATAGTCTGGTCCTGTCGATAAGTCAGGTCCTGTCGATTAGTCTGGTCCTGCGGTACAAAGCATTCTCATAGCTTTGAGCCGGTTTGGATTCGTTGACGAGCGGTTTGGATTCGTTGACGAGCGGCTTTGATATGTTGGCAACCAGGGTGCATTGGGTTCGCTCTTCTTAGCCCTTATGTTGTTATGACGATCGCGTCAAACACGCGAATCAGCCACCTGGCAACCGGGTCTCAAAAGACTTATCCTCACTTGATTTTGGGCGGCATCTTGTCATCGACTTGTCAAGAAATTTGATCTAATCGTCATAACAACATAAGGAGTTCTTTGATGCCCATAGGCTGGCGGTTTAAAAATTCCGGCAATCCCGTAAGGCATCACGCGCACCGCAATCCCGTAAGTATCAGTCCTAGTGTTTCTGGTGCTCGCTGCGATACTTCTCCACCCAAGCTTTGTCCGGTTGCATGATCTGCCAACCCTCGAGCACGAAGTCCTTCTTCATGTATTGATCAGCTTTCTTTCCGAAGCGATCGGACCACAGGTGCTGTTTCTCTTCGTTGTAGTTTTTGATCTCTTCCGTGCTCACGCCCCATTTTTGCGTCAGCGGCCAGAGTGAGTCACCTTTGTTCATGGTGGCTACTTCGCCTTCGCCATTAGTCGTCAGCGAGTGCTTTAGCTCCATTGTAAAACCATCAATACCTGCGGCTGATTTATCCTTCAGGGCATCGGAAATTGTCCGATTCCGCTCATCTACTTGAGGATCACCAGTCTTTGCCGGCTCACTCCAGTTGTCCGCCACGTCCTTGACGAACTTTTGGTTCGCATCACTGAAGGCCTTGGGATACGCCGCTTTCGCGTTCGGCTCTTTTGCGGCATCAAGATAGTTGTCCAAATCTTTCTTCGTCACATCACCAGTTCTGTCGCCATAATTGTTGCTGATGAAGTCTTGCAGGGTCTGCGTTTTGCCGGTAGCCGCGGGCTCGACAAAGCTACCGAAGCGACTGAGTGCAGCGCGCTCGGCTTCCGCCTCTTTGTCCGTTGCAGCTTGCTCCTTCAACTTGTCCTGAAAGCCTTTGACATGTTTATCAAGACTGTCCTTATCTGTATAGCGCTCGCGAAATCCAAGACCAACGGTAGAAAAACTACCAAAGGTTGAATAGCTTGGATCATCGCCGCTCCAGGAGCTGCCATTCTTAATTCTGTCGGCTAACTCATGCATCATGGTGTTACTGAACTTCTCCTCACCAAGAGCGCTACCTTTTAGGGCGCTGTCGGGTCCGAGCAGAGCGTCGCTCTGGCGGATGCCCTTATCTTGTATGAGCGAAGCGTACATTGAGCCATTGTCGTTCTTCAGTCGATTGTAATTCTCACTCCCGTATTCGAACGCCAGGTCGGGAAGCAATCCTTTGTCCTTAAGTTTATTAGAGGTGTCGGCGGCCCATTGTTTAAAATTACCAGGATCTGCCTGAGCATGAGCTGAATATTCGTTTCGAAGAACATTGACTGCCTCATGAGCATCAGTGTTTCTAAAAGCGCTGGTAACCTTCTCTACTGCTTGATCCGGGGTGTCGTGGGCGGGACCTTTGATTGCGCCAGCGTCATGGTGAAGTGTCATTAGAAATACCTCCATTGAGGAACGGCATATCGCGATTGGTGAACTGGTGGATAGCGAGCCAATGCGAAACTCCCGGCCGGGCTTAGCATCGCCTCGACTGATCGCTTCTGGTTACAGTAGAATCGCCATCCAGTGAAAACAGTTTGGATCGGCCCGCATAAAATCAACGTTAAATGGACCGTGCGAAAAATTCGGCACCAACCTGTAGCGAATTGGTGAGCACCACCTTGCCAGCGCGGACGGATTTGCAGCCGTTGCGATTTACTCGTTTTCGGGAATTCACGGAATCTTACGGCAGCGATACGATAGATAGTGTGAGGCGCACGCAAGCAGAGCCGGGAACTGAAAGAAGAGTTTCAGAGCCGGGCGTTGACTGAGCTTGCCCAGATGCGCCCCAAAACGAGGACAAAAGGATGTTGAATATGACTAAGCTTTCGTGGCGCGTAGCCGCGGTATCCGATCGCGGTTTGAAACGCCGGGACAACCAGGACAACTATTTCATTAGCCCAGACTCTAAGCTCTTTGTAGTCGCCGACGGCATGGGCGGAGCTGAAAAAGGCGAAGTTGCCAGCCGACTTGCCGTGGAGGCTTTTGAAAACAATTGGCATCAACTTGATGCAGTCGAACCGCAACGAACACGCGAATGGTTGCAATCAACCGTCTCCGACGCCAACCTCACCATATATAGTGTCTCAGGTGACGTGGAAAACGTCAGACGAATGGGAACAACGATCGTCGCCGCGGCACAGTGCGAAAATGGAACAGTAGAAATCGCGCATGTTGGTGATTCGCGCGCATACTTGATCCGGGACAAGAAAATCCAGAGATTGACCACGGATCACTCGATTGTTATGGAAATGGTCGTGCAAAAAAGGCTTACCGAGGAGCAAGGTTTCAACAGTATCTATCGCAACTTGCTTACGCGTTGCCTGGGTCATACTGAGGAAATTGAAGCAGACGCATTTTCGATCGAACCGCGCCCGGGCGACTGGATCATCTTGTGCTCCGATGGTTTGAATTCAGTGCTGCGAGATCACGAAATCCTGAAGATCGTCAATAAGTGCCGGACGCCCGAGGAAGCATGCAAAAACCTGGTGGATAAAACCTATTCGCGCGAGGCACCCGACAACATAACTATCGTTGCCATCCAATATGAGTGAGCTGCGGAATGTGTTCGTAGGAACGGCTGCGTAATGTGTTCGCAGGAACGGCGGCGTAAACTCGAACGAGTGGTTGAGATTGAAAACGGGAAAAATCAGGTTACAACTAAGTGCAGATTACAACTATGTGCAGGATGAATAAAGTGCAGAGTGCCGACATAAAAGTTCTGATCGTCGAGGACCACGAGGCGACATTGAAAGGATTGGTTGCCGAACTTTCCGGTGAATCAGGAATAAAGGTCATAGGCTCTGCGACCACAGCACAAGCCGGTCTTGAACTCCTGGCGAAGCACGGACCCGACGTCGTTCTTCTCGATCTTCATCTGCCCGACTCGGACGGTCCGCGATCACTTGCTCAGTCGTTCTGCGCCCACAATCAGGTTAAGGTGATTGTTTTCAGCGGCGACAGTCGCATGGCCATTCGCGATTTGATTTTGAAAAGCGGCGTCTGTGGTTACCTTCTCAAATCAGAGCCGCTGGAAAAGGTTTCAGAAGCAATCAGGCAAGTGATGAATGGCGAAGGACCGGTCGTTTCCGAATCATTGATGGCCGGCGAATCATCATCGAAGTTAACCAGAGCCGAGGAGCATTTGCTCACTTTGATTGCTCGAGGCATGAAATACAAGGACATTGCGCAGGAACGTTTCACCTCACCAGAGACGGTGCGCAAGCAGGTCGATCAAATGCTGATCAAACTGTCATTGTCGACTCGCGAAGAGCTGATTGCCTGGGCGGTGGAAAACGGCTACAGCAATTTGGAAGTGCCACGGGAGTGATCAGTTGCTAGACAAATTGCAGGATATGCTCTTTCCAAACAAGCGCCGAGCGATGGCGGCGACGGAGGAGCTCATGCAAGCAATCGAGCACTTATTCGATGAGCTCGCCAGAGAATTCAATATGACCGCGGCGCACGAACCACTGATGCTTTCTTTGCAAAGACCATCACAGGCTTGCACCACCAATGATACCAAGCCCGTTTCAAGCGATGCAATAACTTCCGCGAACCAGATCGAACCAAGAGCTTCCGCGAATCAGATCGAACCGCAAGAGAATTTTCAACGATTAATCGTATCGACCTCGTTTTGGGCGCTGTCGGTCAAAGGTATGGAAGGCACTGTCGATTGCTTTTTGCTTCCATCAACCGAATTGACCAATTTGCCAAACGCCGAGACGGCATCCAGATCGAAATTGCGTTTGACATATGACGAGCGCACGAAGGTCTGGAACATGGACACATTGCCGGTCAGTGAAAGCGAGTTGAATACCCTCTGCCGGAGTTTGCTGAAGGATCTGATTGTTCGTTCGCAAGGCGATTACGATCTTCTTCCTGATTCGACGCGCCTGGTCTGGAACGGACTCAGCCTGACGCGATCGGTGCGCAGCCTCGTCGCCGAGAAACACACACTGATGCAAAAGATAGTGGATCAACAGGAAGCAATACTGAATATGGTGGCGCGCGATCTTCACGATGCCGTTTTGGGAAACGTTATGCTGCTTGAGCGTTCCCTTTCCTCAGAGAAAGGCATGGACAGGCAAGAAATGTGTGCGATACTCGCCCAGATCGGTGCGAGCTTGCGCGACGTCTGCCACGATCTTTACCCGCGCGACTTGAAGGACATAGGGCTCGCGCCACTACTGGCGGAGCTGTGCTCTTCGTTTTTCAAACGCACCGGAGTTGAATGCCGATTCGAAGAGAAGGGCGAGATGCCTGAACTATCAGATGAAGTGTTGCTCCACGTCTTCCGCATCGCTCAAGAGTGCTTCAACAATATTTCAAAACATGCCAATGCCACTCTGGTAGAGTGCAGCGTTGTTGTGAACGAAGGTCTGTTCACCCTCACGATTAAGGATAATGGACAAGGAATTCTTGATGGCAACAGACCTGCCATGCCGAAAGAGTCTGAGGGTAAAAGCGTTCCCAGCAAAGACGGACGCGGGACCAGCATCATCAAAGAGCGCGCGGAATTGATCGATTGTATCTATCCGTGCCGCGTTCGTGTCGAATCAGAAGAAGGAAAGGGCACCGCACTCTTCCTGGAGATCATGTTCGCATCAAAGGAAACGACGTAGCTCCTTACCTGTATGCATTCACGCCGTTTCAATTTCATCTTTTAGGAGGCTGAATAACACTCAGTGTAAAACCCTCTCTTTTCACCTCATTTACCACATCATCGAAGTGCGCAATGTCGGGTGGCCAACCAGGGTTGCGTCTCTCCAGCACCAAACCTGGTTTACCATCATCACCAACAGTTAAAACAGTAAATGAATGATCTCCAGAGCAGTAAACCTCACCCGGCACATGTTGAAATGGCTGTCCGGGACTGGTCCATCCATCGCCGACCAAAGTCGATCTCACATCTACAGACCCATTCGCGGCACCAGGACCTGGATCCGTTCCTGTCGCCAGCATTAAGGTAAGGCGATGGCAGTTATAGTTGCTATCGCCACTCCCAGAATTATCAAGGATCATATTGCTTATGCGATCTGGCACACCGAGCTGCTTCAGAAGATCAGGACTTGCTGGTGTCCCATACAAAGGGACTCCAGTGTCGACCTTATCGGCTGCCTTTAAACCGCTTTGAGTCGGATCCAAAAGTTGCACATTTTTCCATGGATTTGGTTCAAAGCCAATCGTATATTTTTTGTCATCCAGTCTAACTTCTCCGGGTAGTCGATAGGGCGTGTTGTGCATGAGATCGCTATTGTCGCCACCGTTGTTGGAATTATTATTGCTGTTGGAATTATCATTGCTGTTAGAAGGAGGAGTGTACGCGGGGTTAGTGTTAGTCGCAACCTTAGGCACACCGGACAAAAAAGGACTGGGTTGAATGCTGGTAGCCCAGTTGACCCCCAAGCTGTGAGGGTTGTAATAGTTGTAATATGGGTTCAGCACTGAGTGATCGTAGTAGTTTGAAATGTCTGAGTGCGCCAGTTGGGGCTTTATATCGGCACCCAGAAAACCTGACTCGGTCAAACCATTTAGTATCGGGTCAAGATTGTAGACCGGTCCGTGTTTGAAGCTCTTGGGGTCAGCATAATACGCAAGTATCCCTTGATAATATGAAACTGACGGCATTCCCCAGCCATGAGTACTGGCAAATTCCGGTTTCTTATGGTTGGGATCGGCATCGCACATCACAGCCTGGTTCGGGGGAGGAAGACGCAGTCCAGGCAATTGTAAACAAGCCGCCTGATATGCGGCCCAGACCGATTCTGGAATATTCATAACATCGCTGTTACCCCAGAGATTTGCCCCATTCATTTGACCTAGTACCTCTGCAGGCGTGCTCGGCCCGTAAACGATGGCGAAGTCGCTCGCACTTAACGGATTTTGTCCCCCATAGAGTTCATTGAATTTCCCTAGAGCGGCCATATCACCGCTTGTATAGGCCGGCGCGGGTGCTGGCGGCGGCGATGCCCACTGAGAGGACTGGTCCTGTCCGCCACTGCTCGGCATTTTATTAAATGTGACGTCTGTAGCCGTCAAGCCGGGCGTGCTGCCTGGTGTTGGCATTCCTTGTTGGGCTGCTGTGTTCGCGGCGTTCAGCGCTGCAGCTGCAGCTTGTGCAGCAGCATTTGAGGCCGGAGCCGGCTGCGCAGGAGTCGCGCCACCACCGCCTGTGGTGCCGCCGCCACCGCCGCCGCCACCGCCGCCGACACCACCACCGCCGCCACCACCACCGCCGCCACCACCGACAGCGTGGGCAGAAAGCGGCAATGTCAGCATTGACGCAGTTGCGATCATCGATACGATTACTTTACTCTTGAGGCGCATGTTTTTCTCCCTGGGACATCATCGACATGAACAACTAATAGTGCGGTTGGAACTGAGCTCTCGGATTCATATCCGCCAAAACGGTAGCGGCCTTGATTATGCTCTGAGCTTGCGCTCTCTGCTTCGGATCCTTCGAGTCAATCATCACACGGAGCGGTTCTATTGCAAATAAAGCTGACATAATCGAGAATTCACCGCCATAAAGATCGGTATCGCCGGCGGTGACTTTTTCGGACCAGTTGCGGTAGGTGATCAAATGAGCGGGACCTTGCTTGCATGCAGGTCCATGCCGGCGCAGTGCGGCTACCTTGCCAGGCATCAGAGGAAAGGCGGGAAGACTTCCTGCCTTCACTATCACATCGTGCGCCCCCTTGCCGTCAAGTATGCAAATAGTCATCACTTCGCCGTGATTGTCTATAAACAACTTCGTCCCGCACTTGCATTTGATAGTCGATAATTCCGTTTTGATGAAGCAATCATCAGTGCACATCACAACTGCAGAGGCGGCCCGGTGCTCCATCAAATCCTTAACGTCGACCGGCCTGGCCGAAGCCCAATCAAGCAAGGACTCGCGGAGCAGGCAAACGTCAGGGTCTTTCTTCTCATAAGCTGAATCGATCGTCAGATCGATGACTTTGCCGTGGGAACTCTCTATATCGAATTCCTCGACAGCACCCTGCAACATTTTACTGTTCGCCGCAGCGGCTGTTGTCTGGCAGTCCTTGTGAATTGACGATATGTGCTTCTCGCTTTCAAAATCACCCATAGCGAGCGGTTGAGCAAGGGCTGCGCTCTTCAGCAGCCGGCGCACCGTTTTCTGATCAGCGCCATCGGTCGAGTCGATCAACTTGGCGATGTGCGGAATATGTAAAAAAGCCGTTCCCATAAGGTACTCATTTTTAAAAACGCGCACGTCTCCCACCGCGCCCACCAGCCTGGCGCCTCTATAGGGAATGCCCAGATTCGGATTCAATTGTACGAACGTCTTATCGGGCACCTTTGAAAGCAGTATCTCTTCACCAGGCAGTGCTCTAAAAGTTTTGTCGTTTACGATAACTCGAACATCGCCCTTGTTCTTCTGATCGAGAACAAAGATCGCTGTGCTGCGCAGAGTGTTGATGACGTAAACAGCCGAATCCGGTGCGCACTCCAGGCGTCCGATGTGCATCGGGTAGATCTTGCTCGTTTGGTTATAAAGACTGAGGATGTGGATCTGGTCAGGCAGCAATACATCAGGTTGAGCCGTCGGAGTTATCACGCTAATTGGGGGCGAATTCGAAGCAATCGCTGCATTATCAATAGCCAGCGCCGCCGCAGAAACGCTTTGCATTCCGACAATCGAAGCTAAACAGATCAACGAGTTAGACAATCTTCTTTGGTTCATAAAATCGCTCAATCGCAGGTCCGACAAGATCGCGCCCGGATTACAAATTACCAGTTATACAAATTATAAGTTTGGCGAAAGTGATGTGTAAAGTTCGAGCCGAACAGTAATGCGACGCACTTTACCGAGAAATTAGAGGGGCACAGGCGCCAGAACGCGCTGAAAGCCGCGATGTTACCTAGTGACCTTGCAGGGCAGCGGCATTCTTCAAAAGCCGCTTCAAAAGTTTCTGCTTCTTAGGATCGCTCGAGCTGGAAAGTTCGGCAATTGCAGGGATGTGCTCATAGGCTTGCGCCAAAAAGAACTCAGCTTTGAAGACCCTGACCTCACCAATAGGGCTCAGCTCGCCGGCATTGCGATATGAAATACCAGTTCTCGGATCCAGATCCGCGAAGGTGGCATCCTTTTGTTTTGACAAAAGGATCTCCTCGCCTGCCTTTGAGGCAATCACATGTCCGTCTACAAGTATTTGAACGTCGCCCTTTTTCCTCTCGTCCAATACGAAAACAGCTGAACTGCGCGTTGTATTGAGTACAAAAACAGCCGAGTCTGGTGCACAAAGCACAGCCCCGAATTTAGTCTTACAGGCAATGGGCTTGGGATCGTACAGCGTCAACCGAACCCTTTCCGTCGGCGGTAATTCCGCTTCTCCGACTTGAACTTTCAGCGGTGGCGAATTTGAGGTCATCGGTTCGGAATGAGCCGCGGCGAAGCTCGATATCAGCAAACTTGATAAGAGTGCAGACAAAACGCGAGGACCGTTAGACATACGAATAGACATACAAAAGGCTCTTGTATCCATGGGTGTTTCCGTAAAATGCAATCCGGGTGGTGCCTTGGGAATGATAAAGTGCGACTATGCAAGTGTAAAGCTTCCGAGCCAATTCTGCGGCAAGAGTTGTATTGACCAAATGTCATGAGTTCCCAGGAACCCAATCGGTATGTATAATCGGGGACATTGCCACGCTTACTATGAACCCTCGTGACCCCGACAAAAGTTTTAGAAGAAGCTCTTCCGCTGCTGCTTCCATGTGCAGTTGGCCTTGTTGCTGCGCTTTGCTTTGCACCTGAGCCGGCTTCAGCTCAAGTTCAGCCCCCGCCGGATAACGCACGAAATCTCAACCCTGGAGCTCTCCCTACCGATCTGACGCCGTTGATTTTTAGCGGCGAGCGCGGTTTGCTCAGCCATGAGCTCAAGTATAAACTGCTGAGAAACCTTCCTTCACGACTGTGGTTCAACACATCAACTGAAGTCAGCCAGCGCCTTGAGACGAACCCGATATTTTCAATTCACGCGCACACAGGCGACTATGTGTTTCGTACGCTGCCCAACGTCACCGTCGGCTACAACGTCCTAAACAATACGGGCGTCTACGTGAACTACTTCGTGATCAAGGACGTGTACGCGCGAGAGGGAACTCTCGGCGTGCCAACCACACAGTCGCTCGCTTTAGGGGTGCAGCAAAAACTATATAGTGGTCGGAAAACCTCAGCGCAGTTCGATTTCCAGGCCAGAGAATTATGGCAATCAAAGGGAATTCGCCAGTTCGATTTCTTGCCGTCAATAAGCATCACAAGATCACTGAGACCAAATGTGGTGGCGTTCGGCAGCACCGTATTACAATTGCGCGGCCGCAATTACTTTGTCGCTCCCACGCGAGAGATCGATCCCTTTTACTCCGCTGGTATCTTGATTCGTCACGGGATGTGGAACTTCATTTTCAGCGATACGTTCGTGACCAACTTCAGGCATCCGCCCTTTCCAAATCCAGTGCCAAGACACGGCAACGTATCGATGATTGCCGGTTTCGAGGTTAACCGGCCGGTTAGCAACCGTTATCTGCCCGGTCTGATTGCCTTTGTTCGCACCGAGCCGGTCTGGGATTGGAGAGGCAACAACATCACAGGATTGAGTGGATTCGATTTTCGCCTCTTCGGCGGAGTCAGATTTGCCGCCTCGAAACGCGCATATAATCAAGACGAAGAGGCGATTCGCCGCATGATAAGGCAACATAACGAGCGCATGAAGCAGCTGAAACAGTCGGGTGACGGATCGCAAACTCAACCATCATCTCAAAGCCTCGAGCCCTCAGCGAATTCTATTGCCTCTGAAACCAGCCCTGCTGCAACTACAATTGGCCTGGCCGATCAAATAACTCCGGCACCGCAATAGCCTTCTCTCTCAATCGCGCAAAATTTTTCCGTACCGCGCTTTGATCTGCTTGGCCTGGGCACCGCGCCCGGTGGCATCGAGCAGGGCAATCATATCCGTGGCGCAGCGGCGAAAGTTCACTCCATCGCCCGCCTTCTGGGAGACTGCCATTCCTCGCGCCAGTATTGGCTCGGCTTTGGCGTAATTCTTTAGTTTCATATAAGCATGAGCCTGCTTGGACAATGCTTCGCGCAACGATCCGCTGACTGTCTTCTCAAACTCATGAGGCTTGGCCGCCAGACATTTATCACAGCACTGCACCTGTTTTCCCCAGAGCACGGCTGCCTTATCAGGGTCGCCCATACCATCGGCGTACATCGCCAATTTGCGGTCGAATTCACCGACAAAGCGATGATTGGCGCCCAATTTTTTCGCGGTCAGTTGACGGAGCCGCTCCAGAATTTTTTTGAAGTCGAGTTTGTCGTTCGTTTTCTTCTCTTCCTGGAACCAGCACCTCGCCCCCATCGAATCGAACATATTGCTCACTGAGGGCTCCTTTTGTTTCCATTCAAGAATGGACAGCCAGATTTTGTCGGCTTTGGCATAATCACCATCTCCCCAGGCCCGAAAAAATTGTTCCAGCTCTCTGGATCGGCTGGCCTCCTCATCCATGACGTGACCGAATGCTTCACCGAGGTCGTTGCTCTCCGCATCGCTATAGCGAGAGCTCGATGAGCCGGCGTTGCCTCCGGGCTTGTGGCGCCCGGAAGCGCCCGCGCCGTTTTCAGCAAGAACTGCACGCCCGGATAACGAACCAGATCGAACTCGGCGATCAGACTCTTGTGCAAAGGCAGCCCATTCCGTCCCTGCTGGAGCACAGACTTCCCTAAGTAGTCCTAGAGCTGCGACAGCCGCAAAGATCGATTTCGAACTTGTGATTACTCTTTTTCCTGGTTGAAGATATTTTGCATGTTGCTCCAGATCTTCTGCCAGCGAACTGGTTGAATATTAGTATTGATGCCGGTATTCTGCTGGCTCTTCTTTTGAATCTCGTTTTGGATCTGATTCTTCAGCTCTTTGTTCTGATCCTCATCAAGGATCTTTTGTTTCTTCAACAGGATTTGCGTCGCTTTCATTTTCAGCTTCGCCTTCTTCGAATCGAGCTGATGCTGCACGAGCATAATCTCGGCTTCATCAGGTCTCTGGCTAGCCATGAGCTTCTTGAACTTCCGCTGCAGATCTTGAATCTCAGGCAAAGTTTGCTGATATTCCTGGAACCATTCCTGGTCACATTGCTGAATTTTGTTTGCTTGTTCGGATGTGAGATTGAGTTTGCTGTAGTCGATTACGCAATGCCCGCATTCGCCCTCGGCGTGGCAGGACTGCACAAGAGGAGAGAACCCCACCAGAAGTGTGGTGAGGCTTAATCCCATGCTTACTCGTCTCAATCGGCTCTTACTCATACAGGATTCCTTCGGCCGTATCAGTCGGCTGCTGGAAAGACGATTCTATCAGATAAGATTCCGGTGAGATTTTCGGAAGATTCGATTCATCTGGAAGCATCAACCAGTAAGTCAGTGAACCCATCAAAGCTATTACTGCTGCCGCCGCGCTAGCCATCACGGTAAAGCGGGGGCGCACTACCTTCTTTTTACCCTGACTCTGTCTGGGTGTAAAGGGAATAACTTGAGGCATCTTGCTCTTGATGCCGGGCCAGAGATTCAGATTCTCAGGAATCTGCGGCTTATAGTGTTCTCTTAAGATATCGCCGACGCTATTGAGCTTCTCAAAGTCATCGCGGCAGCCAAGGCAGCCGATCAAATGAGCAGTGATGAATCTATGTCGGGCTCCGTCGACTTCTTGATCGACATAAGCGGAAAGATCTTCCCGCACTCCGTCGCAATCGGCAGAGATGCGCGAACTGATCGCCGACCATATGTCGATCTCGATGTTCTCCGGAAGAGTCAAGCCTTTAGCCAGCAGCTGATTAGTCGAGTTGAGCAGTTTGAACTTGTCCAGGCAAGCCTGGCACTCCTTCAGATGCCCATTCACTCCTTCCTGTGCAGCAGAGGGAAGTTCTCCATCCAGGTAGGCGGACAGATCCTCTTCGATAACCTCGCACACGGAGGGCAACTCCGCTTGTATCTTCGACCACAAATCGGGGACTTCTACTTGCGTAGCTTCGTGGCTGATAAAGCTGCTGAGCGACTTGATAGTTTCAAAACGAGAGGCACACTCTCGGCAATCGGTCAGGTGCTTGGTAATTTCAGTCTTTTCCGACTCTTCAAGCTCACTGTCGAGTAATGCCGAAAGGTCTTCTTGATAATCAGTGCAAAGTTTAACCATCTAACTCGAGACCTCGCTCGTGGACTCGGTACTTTCAAGGTAGGGTTTAAGCATTTCTTGCAGTTTCAACCGCGCTCTTGCAATTCTCGATTTCACAGTGCCCATCTCAGTCTGGGTTATATCTGCGATTTCTTCGTAACTTAAACCCTCCACTTCCCTCAAGACGATGGCTGTTCGAAACTGTTCCGGCAGTTTCAACATTGCTTCTCTTATGACTTCCGATAGCTCCTTGTTAAGGACTTTATCATGAGGAAGATCTGATTCATCGGGGATATCCCGGGTATGCTCGCCGGTCTCCTCGCCCTCGTCCAGCGATTCATCCATGGAAACGGTCGGGAGGCGGCGGGGGCGCTTTCTCAGCTCGTCATAAAAGAGGTTTGTGACGATCTGTGTTAGCCAGGAGCGAAAAGAAGATGGATTTCTAAGATTGTTAATGGAACGCCATATTCTTATGAAAACCTCTTGCGCCAGGTCGGAGGTGTCTTGCCAATCCGGGGCGAGCTGGTAGAGCAGAGCGTATACCGTCTTTTGATGCCGTTTGACCAGCTCCTCAAACGCCTGAGGCTCTCGACGCTGGCAGGCAAGGACCAGGTCTCTGTCGCTTTGCTGTGAATATGCAGTTGCCATGATTTATCCTGAGGTAATACCTCTCTAAATGTTAGCACTAGGAGAGGCTGGGAGGCGGATTGAGGGATGCCGGGCTGGAGAATTTTTCTGGTACTTGTCTTAAGTCGTTCGATGAGCCGAATTTGTTTCAGTGGCAATTTGTTTCATCGCAAAGCGCATAAAAGCTTGATTCCGTTTAATTATGCAAGAATTGAACATGGTAGCATAGCAGTCTGCCTGTCAATTCTGCAGTCCTGGGAACGTTCTCCATCAAACAGAAGTTTTCTGAAACCAGGACTACATATCTAATGCAAGGAGTATCCCATTGTCTACACGTTATTTGTTCACGTCTGAATCCGTTACAGAAGGGCATCCGGACAAGGTTTGCGATCAAATCTCCGATGCCGTCCTCGATGCCATTTTGAGCCAGGACCCCAAAGGACGTGTAGCTTGCGAATGTGCGGCCTCGACCGGATTGCTGATGATGATCGGCGAGATAACCACCACCGCCCAGGTTGACTATCAACAGATCGCCCGCCAGACCATCCGCGAGATCGGCTACGTCGGCGAGCACGGCGGCGGATTCGACGCTGATTCATGCTCGGTTTTGATTGCCATCAACCGTCAATCGCCTGATATTGCAGCTGGTGTCTTCAAAAGCGCAGACAAGAATGCCGACCAGAAAGAAACAATCGGCGCCGGCGATCAAGGCATGATGTTTGGTTTTGCATGCGATGAAACGCCGGAGCTGATGCCCATGCCGGTTTACCTGGCTCATCGCCTGGCTCAGCGCTTGACTGAAGTGAGAAAAAGCGGCACCCTGCCTTACTTGCGTCCAGACGGCAAAACGCAAGTAACCATCGAATATGAAGATGACACGCCGGTTCGCGTTGATTCAATTCTCATATCCACTCAGCACGACCCTGAGATTGACAACTTGAAGAGCAATGAAGAACTTCAGCAACGCATCGCTGCCGACCTGAAAGCTTATGTCGTCATGCCGGTTTTCAAAGACGTAAGCATAAAGCCGGATGAGAAGACGAAGTACATGATCAATCCCTCGGGACGCTTTGTCATCGGCGGACCGCAAGGCGACGCCGGTCTCACCGGCCGCAAAATCATCGTCGACACTTACGGCGGCTACTCTCGCCATGGCGGCGGTGCTATCTCCGGCAAGGATCCGACCAAGGTCGACCGCTCCGCCGCTTATGCAGCCCGCTGGGTGGCCAAGAACATAGTTGCAGCCGGGCTCGCCAGCCGTTGTGAAGTTCAAATCGCTTATGCAATCGGCATCGCCAGACCAGTTTCCGTGCATGTGACCACATTCGGCACCGGCAAGATTGCCGACGACGAGATCACCAATCTTGTCAAGGAGAAATTCGATTTGCGCCCAGCCGGCATAATTGAGCACTTCAAGCTCAACGATCAGCCCAAATTGAACGGCGGGAGATTTTTCCGCAACGTCGCTGCCTACGGGCATTTCGGCAGAACGGATCTGGAGCTGCCCTGGGAAAAAACCGATCGAGCAGCCGAACTAAAAAAGTCCCTGGCAAAGGCGACTAGCGTTTAGCCATACTTACAACTGCGCGCTGTTAAGTTGTTAGGCAAAACGTTTAATCGCCTTCAGTTCTGCCGATATAATAGCTACGGACAATAATTAGTTTGCTGTAGAGTACGGTGTGTTTTTGGTTCGACAATAAATGGCGTACGGCACTATCAAGGTAAATCCTGACTCGCCGGACGCTTATTCGGTGGAGTTGACCGACGGCGAAGTTCTTCAAATAGGACGTCGGCCGGCATCAGGCGGCATCAAAAAGCTCATTCTTCCTTATCCGGAAGTTTCAGGACAGCACGCCGAGATCAGGTGTGCTGAAGATGGCTGGACGATCATGGATAAGAACAGCACCAACGGCACCAAGGAAAACGGCAAGCAGTGCGAGCCCGGGCGCGAATACGCGCTCAGGCACGGCGATCAAATTCTCATTGCTCAATACGAGCTGCGCATCTTTCCGCCGCAGACCGAGTTCTACAGCGAAGATGAAGAGTCTGATGAGGACGTTCAGGATCGCACTCAGTACAGCATCAAGTTTATGAACGCCACCATTCTGGTCGGTGACATCAAGAAATTCACCACCCTGATGGAGCGATACGCCTCCGAGCCCGGCATCGTGATGTCGGCAGCCCAAAACATTTTTGACTCGCTCAATGATGAGATCAACAAGAACTACGGGCAGCTCGAGAAGATTGCCGGTGATGCCATCATGGCTTACTGGGCGGCAGGAGACAACACCCAGGAAGGTGCCCGCTTGCCTGCATTTCAAGCCTGCCACACGGCGTTGCGCTTGCGCGAACTGATCGTCAAACTCGGCAAGGACAAAAAGTATTGGCCTTTCGAAGGGCATCCGCTCAACCTCGACATAGCGCTGGCCACCGGTCCTGTGGCAGCCGGCTCTCTGGGTCATTCAGCAGGCAACCCATCGGTCTTGGGCGACACAGCCAACCTCGTCTTCCGGCTCGAGAAGCTGATTGGTGACGATCGCCCGGGCGATATCGTCGTAGACGGATCGACATTTACCCTCTCGAACGACCGTTGCAACTTCGAATTCCTCGGATCGTTTAACATAAAAGGTAAGACTAAACCTGTTGATGTCTACAGGTTGATATCGACCAAGAGCTAACTTATCATTACCTCAAGAACAGCTAGAGCCTAAAGATCTTGAGCGGAGAGAATGTTGTGGCTGAAAAATCATCACTGGAACTACAAGTTGGCAGACTGCTCGTAGGGCGGCTCCCCGAAGCCAGCTTACCCGACGAGCATAAGCGCGCGCTCGAGGATGGTACCATAGGTGGTATTACATTCTTCAAAGAAAACGCCAGAACTCTGGAGCAGCTGGCAGAATTGGTTGCAGATGTGATCGAGGCATGCCGCCATGTTCCGGTCCTGGCGGTCGATCAAGAGGGCGGCGCCGTTCAGAGATTCGACCAGGTACTCACGCCTCTGCCATCGCCAATGGCCCTGGCTGCCTGCCGCGATGAAGATCTGGTTCGTCAAATCACCACATGCAGTGCCAGGCAGCTTAAAGCGCTTGGGCTGAACTGTTTGCTTGCCCCGGTCGTAGACGTGATTACCGATCCGGTCAATCCAATTGTCTGCACGAGGGCCTTTGGTAATTCACCGTCAATGGTGGCGAACATGGGGCGCATCGTCATCGAAGCGATTGCCGCAGAAGGGCTCCTTCCCGTCGCCAAGCATTTCCCGGGGCATGGAGCCACTCGCGAAGACTCGCACGCGGCGCTGGCTGTAAACAAGCTATCGACCGAAGAGATTTGGAAACGCGATCTCTATCCCTATAAGCATATTCTCGCCAGATGCGATGTCCCCGTCATTCTCGTCGGGCATATTTGGGTTCAAGAGATAGAGGAGAAGCCGATTCCGGCCAGCCTTTCCGCCAGAATAACTCAATGTATTCTGCGCGATTATCTTGAATTCGATGGATTGGTCATGACCGATGATATGGTCATGAAAGGCATCACCGACGCCTATGGGATCGGCGAGGCCTGTGTTATGGCTGTGGAAGCGGGCGCCGATATCATCCTTGTTTGCTCGAAGCTCGAGGAAACGATGGAAGCTCACTCAGCAATTGTGCAGGCCGTGAAATCGGGTCGCATATCTGAGGACCGCCTTGCCTCCTCTCTCAAGCGGATCAAGAAGTATTTCTCGAAACCTCCAAAATCTGCCTGTCCTAAACGGCAGGCTCGAAAATTCGCCTCTCTTCAAAAGATGGTTGCCGAAGATGCACCTGTGAGCTTCAGCGCCTCCCATAAAGGCATCGCCACCTTGCGTGGTGGCATACCGAATCTGGCCGGCGACAAATGGACCGTGCTCGCTCCCGAGCATCCCCGCTATCCCCTCAATCTGTGCAGTTATCTAGATGAGCGCTTTAACGCGCCAGGCGCGCCGGATAAAACACAGTTCGTGCTCAAGCGTTATCAGCTCGAGCCAACCTTTGAAGATGCCGCAGCCATTGCTGAATCGTTGCGCGGCGAGAACTGCATATTTTTGACGTTCCGCGCTTTGGCGCATGAGGATCAACTGCGTTTGGGGCAAATGGTAGCTGACGTTTGCGGAGCCAAGATTGCCGTTTGCACCGATAATCCTCTGGATTTAGCGGGTTTGCCTGATTGGCCGAATGTGCTCGCCACTCACGATCCTTCCGAGCAGGCCATGAAAGCGCTCGCCCAGGTTTTTGTCGAGCGGCGAACTCAGGGAGATTGTCCTGTAAAATTGGATCTGGTGCCCGCATAATCAACTGAGCCGCAAATGACTTCGCTCATCTCAGCTCATCTCATCTCATCTTGGCCCATCCCATCTCGTCTCATCTCAGCTCATCTCATCTCAGCCCATCCCATCTCGTCTCATCTCAGCCCATCTCATCTCAGCTCATGGTCCAACCAGACTCAGCAACAGGTTAATTCGATGAACAGTACGAACCCAAGCGACGGATCCGAGCAGAAGCAACCAGCCGAAGCCCACCAAGGGGAAGTACAAAATTCTGCTCCGCAAAAGGCAGAAAGCACTCCACCGCAAAAGCCGGAAGACACTCCTCCGCAAAAGCCGGAAGATGCTCCGCCGCCCAACGACGCGAAAGCGCTGCCATCCGCCGAGCTCAAGGAGAGTGCTGACCAGTCCAATGAGAAGGAAAGTCAGCCACCAGCAGAAGTGGTATCACAAGGTCCAGGCGGCACAAATCCGACTCGCCCGACCGCGCTAGACTCGCCTGGCATGAGCAAAGTAAAAAGCTATCTGATGAGAATGGGCAAAGTCATGGTTGTTTTTGCCATCGTCGGCTGCTGCCTCATGCTCCTCGCAGTGTGGATGATCTCAGCCATGATCGATCATGTCATCTCGCAGATCGGAAAATAGGAATTTGATTTTCCTTTTTGATTTTCTGTTCTGATGTTCCGTGCCAGTTTTCTGTTCTGATGTTCCGTGCCAGGTGATCGACTGATCTATGTCGGTCATACGCGGCGTAAACAGCGCAGGACTAATACGACACTTTTGTCCCCCAAAAGTGGACACAAACGACACTTTTTCCCTTTGCAACAGGGTGAATTTTCGCCTTAAAAAGGACAGATATGACACTTTTCGAGCCAAAAGTTGCCATATCTGTCCAGTCAACCTCCTAATTGGTCGCGACACCATTTGTTCTTCCTGCTAGGCTAAACCTATTAATACGGCTCGTCTAAATATGCTCGTCTAAACTGGCTCGTAAGGAGGAGCGATGACCAAGGATCTACTCGAAGGAATTCCACAAGCAACATCGGTTGTGATCGACTGGGAACCATCGCTTACCTTTCAGCAATATCTTGCAAAGGACAGCTTCGGGCGCACCATTACGTTTTACCTGAGCCAGCATGTATCAGACGACAAAGATATGCCTGTAGTTGTGTGCATTCAGGGCTCAGGAGCAAGATCTGTTTTTACTAAAAACGAAAACAACCACTGGTGTGGTACCAATCACGATGACTATCTGAACCCTCTGAACGGCAGAGCCCGCCTAATGCTGGTGGAAAAACCGGGAGTCACGCTGTTCGATCGGGGCGAAGGAGATGCGAGCAATTGTTCACAAGAGTTTCTTCTCGAGCATACATTGGAGCGCTGGACGGAAGCCATAAACTGCGCGATAAAATCGGCACAAAAACTCCCGGGAATAAGCAAGGAAAAATTGCTTGTGGTTGGTCATTCTGAAGGTGCGCAGGTGGCAACGCATGTCGCCTTTACGAACCCATCCGTCACTCATGTCGCTAGAATGGCAGGCAACGGGCCAACACAACTCTTCGATCTCCTTCTGGCGATGCAAAAAGATTGCGCGCTTCATTCAAAAGACATCCCAGAAGATAGCCCTGACTATCGCACTTCCACAATGGCCACGGAAAGCGTGATGCATTACTGGAACGAGATAGTATCCGATAAAGACAGTATCACCAAATTCATGGCCGGACACCCGTACAGGCGCTGGTATTCATTTTGTTCCAATTCTCCGATGGCGGATCTTCTGCATTGCTCGGCGAAGCTGTACATGGTGCATGGCACTCTAGACACCTCGGTCCCAATTGTTTCATTCGATGTGTTGTTGGCAGAACTCGCGGCTCACAATCGGCTTTTTACTTGGGAGCGCATCGAAGGCGTAGATCACTCTTTCAATGTAATGCTCGATGATATATTCGTAGAATCCAGATTCCCAGAGGTAGTTCAGCGGATTGTTGATTGGTTCCTCGTCTAGTCTCTAGTCTAGTGAATTCTGCTGACTAACTTTGTGCGGTAGTATCACCGACCCTATCAGTTGGCTTAGAAGGCCTACCAGTTGGCTTACAAGGCTTACCAGACGGGCTTTCAGGCGCTTTGTGTTTCACAGGATTCGATAGAGGTAATCGCTAGATGAGCGCTTGAATCCTATCTTTTCATAGAGTCTCCTGGCGGCGTCATTGGTTCTATTGACCTGGAGCGCCCAGCCTTTGACCTGATCGTCGTTTTGTTTTTCCAACCATTGAAAAAACGTAGTTGCAATGCCCTTGCCGCGGAAGTTGCGCGAGACCAGCAGCTCATCGATCTCTAGAACGATACCACCATATTCGTTGCTCCAGAAATGCACGAGAATCGCATAACCTGCCAGAGATCCGGCAGCTTCGAAAAGAATTATGCGTCCTCTGTCCGGGTGGCGATCGAAGGCTTCGTAAGTGACATTTGATTGCTGGCTGCACATGTCGCTCTCCCACATCGTCGGTGTAGAGTTCGTCGACGAGTAGCTGAAGCGCCTCAAGGTCTTGAACCGTACAGTCTCTAAAGTTTAAAGTCGATAGCATGTCAGCCAAGCTAAAACGACTGCTCCGTCGGTCGAACCATGATTTCGTTAACGCTTACGTGCCAGGGTTGTGATACCGCATATAATACCGCCTCGGCGATGTCGTTGCTCTGCAGTGCGGTCATCGATGAGACCCAAGATTTGACTGCATCCTTTACGCTGGCATCGGGAATGTGGTCCGTGAGTTCGGTTTCAACGGCGCCCGGCTCGATGATGGTGACGCGAACTTTGTCCTTATAAGCTTCCTGGCGCAAGCCTTCGGAAAATCCGTTTACAGCGAATTTGGTGGCGCTGTATGCCGCACTGCGCGCGCTTACGACGCGACCTGATACAGAAGAGATATTGACGATGTCTCCACCTTCCTTTTTCAAATGTGGCAGTGCGAAGTGGGTGGCATACATGAGACCCAGTACGTTTATATCGATCATCTTTCGCCAGTCGTCGATCTTCGCATCGGCAACTGAGCCGAGAAACATAACCCCGGCATTGTTGACCAGAATGTCGAGCCGCCCGAATTTTTCAATGACGAGCTCAATTGCCTTCTTAACCGAATGGGCATCGGAGACATCGCTGACGGCCACGAGACATTCGCGTCCGTGCTCGGATTCAAGTTCTTTTGCGATGTTGAGAAGTCGATCGGCGCGGCGAGCCAGGAGCGCAACGCGCGCCCCTTCGCTAGCCAGTCTTCGCGCAACAGCCTCACCAATTCCCGATGAGGCACCGGTTACGATTGCTACCTTATCTTTTAGCTTCATATGACCCCGCCAAGACTTTATTCGCAAACTTTATTCGTAAACGTAAATCGTTCTTCGATGCGCTTGGCTTTTACCGCGGACTGTGCTCAGTTCCTACTCGTTGGCTGCCCTCAGGTCTCTATATATGATTACTGGCGCCGCGAGCAAAATTGCCTGTGCCTTAGCCGCCTCTGCAGCAGCAAGCAAATACGACAGGTCGACGCAATCCTCTGGAATGCATGCAATACCAAACGCAAGCGAAAGTTTACCAGCATGTATGCCGCCAGGCAAGGGACTGCTCAAAAGCGCGTTGACGACGCGCTGGGCGAAAACATTGGCACCGGCGCTCTTTGTGTTTGGCAGAATCATTGCGTAATCGTACGTTTCATAGTGCGCCACCAGATCGATATGACGCTTCAGTTGACTGATGCGCCGGAAGACTTCTGCAACCACCGGCACTTCCAGAGGCTCCCGGTTGAAGTCGGGTGGTCCCGTGGAGACGCGCATTTCCATAACCATGACCGAGAGAGGACTGCCTGCACGATACCCGCGGAAGAACTCCTGCTCCAGGAAATAGAGGAACGCCGGATAAGTAAACATACCGGTCTCAGAGCGGCGAAGGCTCATCATGATCGTATGAATGGCTGTCGGATCGATCGATTTTGGTATCAAGTTTTCTGTTGCGCCGACGCTCGTGAAATCGTTGCTAAAGGAAATCAAGTCACGGTCCAGCAAATGGCAAATTGCAGGAACCCATTTGCTCTGGCCCAGTTGCAACTGATTGGCAATTTGCTTCAGACTGGTTTGATCATCTATAGATGCATACAAGCTCCTCAAGGCCGCCTGCGGAGCCGGAGAGCCGTGGGCGGTGCGCGCATCGAACTCTTGTGGAGTAAGATTCTGGTGTTTGCGCAAGAGAATTGATTCCGGCCAGAGACCAGCGTTTTTCAAGTAATTAATTTGATCTTTGAGCTTCACACCGCTGAGGACCAGCTCTTCCAATCCCTGCGTCACGTTTTCTCGCTCGATCCGCATGCGCGGAATGAATTCGTATTTGCCCTCGCGCCACGTGACGATCTCCAAAATGCATTCCTCACCGGCCATGGTGCCAATGTCTGCATAAACCGGCTTGCCCTCCTTGAAGAAGAGCCGGGCCTTTTCGTTTTTCTTGTTGATCTCGAGACAGCCGGTCAACTGGCCTTCCATTAATGATTGCAGGAGCGTACCGATTTGCACGAGCGACAGATCGCCGGCCAGCTCCATGGTTCCGCGCGACCATGAGTTGTCCTTCAGTCCGAGCTGGCTGAGTTTAAACAGATCGAGTTCGTGGGTTTGAACGGCCTGCATGTAATAGCTGTCGCGGCGTTTTGATGAATCGCGGAATGACTCTGCCGTGCTTATCGCTCCATCTGCTTGAACGGAATGGTGCACCTCGCCTGAGGATGAAACGATCAGGTTGTATACAAGAAGCACGTCGCAGGTCTTATAGTCCCACAACGTCTGCCTGTCTTTGCCCATGCCTTTGTACAGTCGCCATTCAGTGTCGCCACCACGCAGGGGGCATTGAATCTCAAGCAGAAACTCTACCAGTTTGTCCGGCGTTGACCAGCTCACAACAACCTGGCGGCCTCGTCGTTCCATGGCTTGCGAGAGAAAGTGGTGAATCTCCGACAGTCCGGGCGCGGCTGGAAGTTTCTGAAGAACCTTTCCAATACCGGACTTTCGCAGCATCACTCTTCGTCCTCGTTATTTATTGAGCAACTGGTTGCCAATTTTCGAGAACGTATGAAATGTCTCTTTAGCGTTGGCGACGAGCTCAGCGCGTTCCTCATCGCTGAATTCGAGCTCATTCATATCCTCCTTAAACTTCATCCAGCGCTCGCGCTGTTTATCGCCATAGCGATCGAAGTAGGATGCGCCGGCGGTTTCAGGAAGATTCAAGCCGGCTCTCAACGCTTTGGCAAGAAACTTAGCGCCATTGGTGCTGCCTTCAAGAACATAAAGATAACCAAGCAGTCCGGCTGGAGAATGAGCAGCAGTGCGACTCATCGCCGAGGTAAGCTCGCTGGTCGCCGGCACCGCCTGTGATGCCTCAGCGGTTTGATTGAAAAATCCGAGATCATTTTTCAGACAAGTAAGATCAAAATGATAGTCTTGAACAATCTTGTGAAGCGCCGGATGTGCCTTGCGTTCCTGCAAGAGCTCGCCGAGCGTCTTGTGCAGCACGTACAATTGCTGAAGATAGCGGCAATAGTCATCCTTCTCAACCTTGCCCGAGCCGAGCAAGTGTTGGAATTGATTTCCTTCCGCCGATGAGTGCAAATCTTTAGTCGATTCGCGCAGGAGATCCATGATTGATGTGGACGACTCAGTCGATTGGCTGCTGTTCATTATGCGAATTACGGCGCCTCTGTACTATCTTTATAAGATGCCCGGTTGAGACGGTCTCTTACTCCGCCCCAATTATCAGTCTCTGGCGGCCGCTCGACCACGATCCAGTCGCAGCGGCACGCATCGAGCTCTCGCAGATTAGCATAAAGCGAGCGAGCGTACCGGCGCGGGTTTTCATCTCCGACCAGCCATTTGACCAGAAACGGTCTTTGCTCAGCGCCCAGGTCAACCTGCGGTCGAAACGATAAAACCCCGACGCGCATGCTCTTCTGGCTCAGATCATCGAGGCGTTTGATCAGCTGGCGGCCATCGACGAGCAGCAGCGGGGTTTGCGGTGAATAGTGGCTCTTCAAAGTTCCCGGTGCTCTAACCTCGAGCGCCTGTTTCGCTGTCCCCGTGACTGAATGCACACGTCCCTGATCATGGCTTGCAGCTTCTTTGTGCCCTCTGGTCCCAAGCGCATCAGCTTGATGGACGTGCACAGCCGGACTCGTTTCTGTGTTTATGTCGATGTATGGTTTCAGATCTTCGCCACTGATCATGCCGGGACGCAAAATTCGCGGATGATCCGATGACAGGTCGAGAATTGTGGACTCGATGCCAACCCGGCAAGGTCCACCATCCAGGATGTAGCTCACCGCATCACCGAACTCGGCTTGTACGTCCTGGGCGCGGGTCGGGCTCAGTTTGCCGAAACGATTAGCCGATGGCGCCGCCAGGCCTCCACCGAACTCGCGCAACAACTCGAGCGCCAGGGGATGTTCAGGAACACGGATGGCGACTGTTTGTTGTCCGCCCGTTACTTGCATCAAGACGTGCGGCTGCTTGGGCAATATCAAAGTCAGAGGCCCGGGCCAAAACCTCTCAGCCAATTGCTCGGCCAACGGCGGGACGTTGAGGACCCAGTCTTTGAGCTGCTCTGCAGATGCGATGTGAACTATGACCGGATGACTCTTCGGTCGTCCCTTGGCTTCAAAAAGCCGTTCCAGGGCTTTGCCGTTGGCTGCATCAGCAGCCAGACCGTATACAGTCTCGGTCGGCATCGCCACCAATTTGCCTTCCTTGAGAAGGCGGGCGGCATATTTGGCATCTTGTCCAATGTCTGGCATAGGACACAATTCTAATCTTGATTGGCTCGCTGATGTCGTCCTTCCAGTTTATGTAACGAGCTGAAGAGGGCATAGATCAGAATAGTCAGAACGTGTCCTTTAAAACTCTGCGCTCGTGAGGTTCAACATGAGCACTCCCATACATGAGCACAAAGAGCGCGACTCCGATGATTCAGCCTGGTATCGCTGCACACCCAGCTCAGGTATCCGGATTGCCGATACGCTCGACGAGGTGAAGAGCTTCGCCTACGATTCATTCGACCGGCTAGACAAGAACAACGACGGCTTCGTGTCTCGCCAGGAATTGAACGAAGTTTTGCACGATCATCGCTGGAGCTGGCGCGATCGATCTTATGTCTCGTTTCTACTGCGTCGGCTTGATGACATAAAAGCCGCGTATGACGAAGAATGGGGTGATGATGTCGACGGAATTTCGCGGGTCGACATACAGGAATATTTCAATGCCATTCGAGAAAAAATTCCAGGGCCAAAGCGCTAGGATTAATTGCTTACTGCATCTGCCCGCGCAATGCCCAGGGATTAGCTGAATCGATTGAAACGTTCACAAGCTCTCCTGTCAGCGACGCTGGTCCTTCGAAGTGAACCAATTTATTAGTGCGCGTGCGTCCGCTCAGCCGCTCGGCATTGCGTTGGCTTGTGCCTTCCACGAGCACCTCAACCGTTTTGCCCAGGTAGCGTTTGTTTCTTCTGTGGCTGACCTCGCCCACAACCGTGTTGAGCAGGCGCAAGCGCTCGTATTTCTCATCTTCGGGAACCTGATCCGGCCAGCTCGCCGAAGGAGTGTGCGGTCGCGGCGAATATGCGGCCGTGTTGCAGGCATCAAAACAAATCTCTTCGACCAATCGCACGGTATTGAGAAATTCTTCTTGAGTCTCGCCCGGGAAGCCGACAATCAAATCCGATGTAATCGCCGCGTCCGGAATTCTCTCTCGAATTTGCTCCACCACTTTGCGATAGAAATCGACGAGATATCCTCTGGCCATGCGCCTCAACGTGCGATCATCGCCCGCCTGAATCGGAATGTGGAAGTATTCACAGGCGCTCGGAGTGCGAGCGACCGAATCGATGATCTCCGGCTTCAAATCTCGCGGATGACCGGTGATAAATCTAATTCTTTTGATTTGCTCGATCTCACCGACCATTTCGATCAGCGTTCCAAGATGCATGGATGGGCTCAGGTCGTGCCCATAAGCAGTGACGTTTTGTCCCAATAGAGTCACTTCCTTATAGCCTGAATCGGCAAGCTCGCGGATTTCTCTCACGATATCCTTCGGGTCGCGGCTGCGCTCTCTGCCTCTGACGTAGGGAACGATGCAGTATGTGCAGTTGTAATCACAACCATAAATCACCGACACCCAGGCGCTAAAGTCGTTTTGCCTGACGACGGGCAACTCGGGCAAATCTTCCGGCAACTCCTGAAAGGTTTCGACGACCGGTTGATTCGTTTCTCGCGCTTGCAGCACCAGTTCCGGCAAGCGGTGCAGGTTGTGAGTGCCGAACACGACATCGACATAAGGAGCGCGCTTGATCAATTTCTCGCCGGCGTCCTGTGCAACACAGCCGCCAACGGCAATGAGCGCGGATGGATTTTGCTCCTTCACTTTTCTCCAGGCACCAAGATAGCTGTAGACCTTGTCCTCAGCTCCTTCGCGAATAGCACAGGTATTGAGAATCATGAGGTCGGCGCCTTTGAGATTGGCGGTCTGCTTGTAGCCAATCTCATCCAACAAGCCGAGCATGTGCTCGGAATCAGATTTGTTCATCTGGCAGCCGAACGTCTCAATGTACACCGACTTGAGATCGGTGGAACTGCTGGCGTGTTGGCCTCGATTTTCGCGGGTAGCGCTGGTCATTGGATCGCCTGAGTGCCCGACTAAAACAGTTTACTAGATGCGGTCCTATCGATCCATCTGCGCGTTTCAACTTTTACGGCTGTGCCTCTTTGCACAAATTCAGGAGCGCTTCCTTCTCTTCCACGTGACGAAAGAAACTTTGGAAGGAAGAGCGAATCCACTCCATGCGCTCTTGATGGCTCTCGGGCACAATCAGGCTGGCGCGCTCGGCTCTGCGGATAACGGAGGCTTCTAATTTAGGCAGCTCAACGGTCTTATCAAACTCTTGCGTATTGTTTGTCTTTGCCATCGTTCCTTCCCCGGACGTTCCTCATCATTCTTGAACTTTGTAGCGCTTTTGACTTCGCTGCGTGCTCATTGGCGGATCGTCTGAATGCATCAGAAAGGCTGATGATAACAAGAACAACGCGGCGATGCGCGTCTTGAAGATTAACGCTTACTCAGCAACGACCGTATTCGTGGCCCGCTGTCAGAAATAAGTCTTTCAGCAATAAGTGTAGATCTGCGTCAATTATGTATGCCGTTTCTTCATAATCCGTCATCCGGCGCGACCCACAGCAGGCTGCAAGTTCAGCGACTTGGTTAAGGAAGTTGAACCGGCGTTTGTTGATTACGCTGCCTGACGGGGAAGAACAAAGTTCGTGCTCCTTC
>JAJPJO010000424.1 GCA_021324135.1 Pseudomonadota bacterium | reverse complement strand
GAGCGAACGCGTTTATCTGCCCAGCAAGCGGCATAAGGAGTTTACCGAGGCGATTGTTTCGTTTGTCAAAGACCTGAGACTCGGACCGGGTATCGAGCCAAACACTGATGTCGGCCCGATGATCGGTGCCTCCTTCCGCGAGAAGGTCGAGAGTCACGTCGGCGACGCCATTGAAAGAGGGGCCAAGGTTCTCACCGGAGGACGCCGCCCAGCTCACCTTTTGAAGGGTTATTTTTATGAGCCGACAGTGATCACGGGTGTCAATCATTCAATGAAAATTATGCAGGAGGAAACATTCGGTCCTGCAATTCCGCTCATGGAGTACGATTCATTCGATCAGGCAATCGAGTTCGTTAATCAATCCGAATATGGGCTCGGGGCCTGCCTTCTCACTCAGGACCCGATGAAGGCCAAGATTTTTCTCGAGGAGGTGAAGGCCGGAACCATCTGGATAAACGACCCCCTCACGGACAATTACGCCGGGCCTTTCGGAGGCATGAAGTTGAGCGGGGGGGCACGAGAACTCGGTATCGAGGGGTTAGAGGCATTTCGCGAAACCAAGCATGTCCACTGGGAGTTCGCTTGTGCTCCTAAATCCTGGTGGTTCCCATATGGAAATGGTCACGAGTAAGTAAGCCGTCACTTTGAGTTGACCCTCTGCCTGTCTTAGTTTGCGCCAAGGACTGGCAGAGTGGATGAGGGCACCGTATAAGGTATCGGCAGTTGCTAAAGCTGTCTCTGCCGAGGTTTCAGGCGACGCCACTGTTGACAACCAGATTAAAACCTACTAAGCTTATAAGTAAGCATTCAGATCGGCTCCAGATGTGGTTTTTGGAAGTTCAAATAGATCTGGTGCTCAGGTGAATCAACAATGATGAAACATTTCGAGCTAATTGCCACCGTTCTAATCCTGATTGGTGGCTTGAATTGGGGTCTTGTCGGATTGTTCAACTACAACCTGGTATCCAGCTTGCTTGGTGATGGCAGCACCATGACCAAGGCTGTATACGGCTTAGTCGGTGTTTGCGCGCTTGTACAAATGCTTCAGTTTGTCAAAGCCCGCATGGCGCCTAAGTCTTCGTAGTCGTAGTGGTTTGGCATCCCTGAATCAAAATGGCCACCGGCAGGTGGCAGATCCGATACGCACTGCATTTTATTCATGCAGTCATACATGCTTGGCTGGCCGGCTCTTTTGCGTCGGCTTTTCGCGCCGTTGCATTAAGGGCGTTTAGCAGTCCTCAGGCAATGCGTGGACGCAACGTATCGGATAAGAAGTCCTTATCGCGCAATTGAAAAAGCGCACAACTTCTCGCTTTTAGTGGATATGCCGTCTTTGCATTCCACAGGCGCTTGGGCTCGTCACCACCGTTGGTGTCAAAGAGATGCTCCCAGGCAAACTTGGCTGAGGGGTTGGAGGCGCCGGAATTGCTGCCTTGCGGTGGCTCAGGCAATCGGAAAGTGACATCCTCCCACCAGGCGTTCAGTAGAAAAAGGAGACTGGCGGAGTTGATTGGATTGCCTTCTTCATCGAGGTCATCGACGCACTCGCCGTCAAAAAGCACTCCGAATGTGTGTGCCCCGCCATAGTTCCAGTCGCCTTCTTTCATCTCGTCGCCGGTGCTCGCAATCCAGACAATGGACTTACGGGTCGGGTTGCTCGTCAGCGGTCTTTGAATGGTGAATTTTCGTTTTTGCAAAATTGGATTGCTTTGCCGAATGGCCATCAGCTTCATGACGAACTTGAAGAACTCCTCGTCCGCTTCGCTCCAGTTCCAGTTAAGCCAGCTGATCTCATTATCCTGACAGTAAGCGTTGTTGTTGCCTGCCTGAGTGCGTCCGAATTCATCACCGGCGCAGATCATCGGCACGCCCCAGGATAAGAGCAATGTGCTCATCAGATTCTTTTTCTGTTTCAGCCGCAAAGCCAGCACTTCCGGATCATCGGTGGCACCCTCAGCGCCACAGTTCCAACTATGATTGTTGCTGTCCCCGTCGCTGTTATTGTCGCCGTTGGCTTCGTTATGTTTGTCGTTGTAGCTCACCAGGTCTTGAAGCGTAAAGCCGTCATGGGCGGTGATGAAATTGATGCTGGCATAAGGGCTCCTGCCGCTGGTCTGATAGAGATCGCTGCTTCCCGATAGCCGGGTGGCGAACTCACCGGCCATGCCGTGCTCGCCCGTCCAGAATCGCCTGACATTATCTCTGTATTTGCCGTTCCACTCGGCCCACAACACCGGAAAGTTTCCGACTTGATAGCCGCCCAGACCGATGTCCCAGGGTTCGGCGATGAGCTTCACTTGTGAAATGATCGGGTCTTGCTGAATGACATCGAAAAAGGCAGAGAGCTTGTCGACGTCAAATAATTCCCTGGCCAGTGCCGCCGCCAGATCGAAACGAAATCCATCTACATGCATCTCGACTACCCAGTAGCGCAGGCTGTCCATGAGCAGTTGCAGAACCCTTGGATGGGTCATGTTGAGAGTATTGCCGCAACCGGTATAGTCCATGTAATAACGCTGGCTCGACTGCGTGGTTCGATAATAGGAAAGGTTGTCGATGCCTTTGAATGAAAGCGTCGGTCCCAGGTGATTGCCTTCGGCCGTGTGGTTATAAACCACGTCGAGAATCACCTCGATACCGACACGATGCAAGGCTCGCACCATGCTTTTGAACTCATTGACGGGCGAGGTCAACTCGTCCGATCGCGAAAAACGCTTGTCGGGCGCGAAATATGCAAGGGTATTGTAGCCCCAGTAATTGCGGAGTCTGCGCTCGACCAGATGCCGATCATCGATGTGATGATGGACGGGCATCAGTTCAATTGCCGTGATACCGAGGCGCTTCAGATGGCGAATCATCGCATCCGTGCACAGACCCAGATAGGTGCCGCGCAACTGCTCCGGAATCCCTTCTTGCAGCTGGGTCAGCCCTTTCACATGGGCCTCGTATATGATTGTCTTGTGCCACGGTGTGTTCGGTCTGATATCGCCGCCCCAGTTGAAGCTGTCGTCTATCACCGCGCATAGTGGCGCGAACTTTGCACTATCCCTGGTATCAAAACTCAAATCCTCTTTGGTATCGCCTATGGTGTAAGCAAAGAGGCTGTCGTCCCATTGCAAATCACGGCCGATACATTTTGCATACGGATCAACCAGAAGTTTGCTCGGATTGAACCTGTGCCCCCGTTTCGGCTCGTAGGGACCGTGGACGCGGTAGCCGTAAAGTTGACCGGGCTCGAGACCCTTTACATAGCCGTGGAAGACTTGATTTGTATACTCGGGCAATTGAATTCTCACGGACTCGTGCTCTGCTTCGGGTGAGTCGAAAAGGCAAAGCTCCACCTTGGCGGCGTGCTCTGAGAACAAAGCAAAGTTGACGCCATGACCATCCCATGTGGCGCCAAGCGGATAAGGCGAGCCCTGCAGCACCTTCAGTTTTGACGGAATGGCAGAAGCACGCTGCGTATCGGTTGACTTCATTTCCGTTCGCTTGATCAAGTTCTGGTAGTGGCTTCGATTGCTTTGCATTACGATTCCTTAGGTTGTTTTCCGGTCCAGGTTTCTGAAGTAGTTTAGCCGCTCACTAAGAGGGCAAACGGCAGGCGCTGCAAAACAGAAGAAATGCGCGGGCGGCGATCCTCAAACTCGACTTTCTCGCCGCTGAGAGCGTTGATGTAATTGCGCTTCTGCAACTCGCGAGGCAGACTGAGCCGTGTGTTCATCCAGTAGGCGGTTTCCTCCGGCCCTCTATAGAGCGATGCGAAATCCGGCGTGATCAAAGGTGATACCAGTACCGGTGCCACGACCACGGCTGTCTCTCCATGACGCTCGCGAGCGAATGAGATGAAACAGTCTTTGCCCTCTCCGGTAATGCCGATAGGAAGATAGCGTCCAATAGTGAACAGCTTTGGACTGCCGGCGCGCAAATGCAACATTTTGGCGGTGAGATACAATTTTATGCGGCCGTCCTTGTACTTTTGAAGCAGCTCGCGAATGAATTTCTTTTTCTCATCGTCGCTTCTCTCTTCCATATTCTCGATGAAAGGGCGCATGCCATTGAGTAAATCATGGCGCAGATTGAAATCGACCGGGCGGCGATTGTCCGGATCGACGAGACTGAAGTCGAAGAGCTCGTTGCCCTGATAGATGTCTGGAACGCCGGGACAGGTGAATTTCAAGAGTGCCTGAACCAGGGCTTTGATCAGACCAAGCCGGCAGACGTGCTCGTGAAACTCGAGAAAATCAACGAAAAACGGATCGGCTTTGGCGCCCAGATTTTCCGGACGGAGCAAGGAACGGATAAAAGACACCAACCCGTCTTCGTATGTCTGGTCCGGGTTAATCCAGCTCGTATTCTCCTTAGCCTCACGGCATGCCTTGAGCATATATTGCTCGATGCGCTGCCGATAAAGGTCGAGATCCTGATCGCCGGCTAAGTCCAGTGGATAAGTGCCTACTAGAGTTTGGTAGAAAAGATATTCATCATTGCTCGTCGGAATCTTTCGATCTGCCTCGTAAACGTAGCGCGCCTCGTTATAATCCATCCAGCGTAGAACCCGTTCTTGCCAGTTGTCGGGAATTTCCGAGAGCACCGTCAGGCGGGCGCGAACATCCTCAGAGCGCTTCGTATCATGAGTGGAAGTCGCCAGCATGCTATAGGGATAGTGCCGGTGCCGTTCTTCATTCAAGAAGTGAAAATCGGATGTGGTCAGACCGAAGTGATTCGGCTCAGCGCCAACCTCGTTAAGGCACACGAATCGATTGTATTTGTAGAAAAGAGTATCTTCTAAGCTCTTCGCCATGACCGGTCCGGTGAATTGTTGAAACTTCATGGCAAAACTGACCACGTCCTTTTCGAAGCCGGCTTTCTCTTCGATGGAAGGGATGCCGTCGATGAGCTTCAGCGTCAAAACATCGCGGATAAAATCGAATATGGCGGGGTGCACGGTTCTGTTGTGCTGTTTGGCTCGACGTATGGCTCTGCCGATGTAAGAGATGGCGACATCGCTGACGGTGCCTTCCTTGACATAGGTGCGGTAGACGGGGAAGAACGCCACTACCTCCGAAAGGGCATGACGCAATGAGTTCAATGTGAAATCACGATACATCCAGTTCGACTCGGCGATCTGCGTCAGTCTATGAGCAAGCACGTTCAGTTCAGACGACAATGATGTCTGCATGATCAGATGCTTGCTCTTGTATATAAGCTCATCGTAGGACTCCGTTTCTCCGCAGCAGATCTGGTAGAACTCGTTGAAGACGCTCTCCTCGCCGTCGTCCACCAGCAATCCATTGACCGCATTTAGAAAGTCGTAGCCCGTGGTCCCGTGTATGAGCCAATCTCGCTCCATGCGCTCATAGGGCGCCAAAATCTTTTCGCCAAGCAGGTATATGGCATAGTCCTGCTGGCGCTCGAATCGGCTGGGAGTATCGTTGAATGTCTCATTCGCGGCGCGCAGCCTGCGCTCCGCTTCCTCCTGAATGCGCCTGAAGTAGCCGGAGGGATCGAAAAGCCCGTCGGGATGATCAATTCGCAAGCCGTCAATCTTGCGCTCCTCCAGAAGCTTGAAAACATACTCGTGCATATCTATGAAGGCTCTTTGATCCTCGACACGCACTCCGGCAAGATCGTTGATGTCGAAAAAGCGGCGGTAGTTGATCTCATGCGCGGCAACCCGCCAGAACGCCAGGCGATAACTCTGCATCTCCAAAAGATCATGCACCCGCTCGACTGCGGCCGCATCTTTGTCGGAGGCTTCGAAGTCCTTCAAGTTCTGCTCGATGAATTCGAGGACGACAGGACTCCTGGCACAAAGCTCAACCAGGCGATGGCAGGAAACTTTGAATTCCCGCAAGCGCTTCTCACGCTGATCGTTTGTCAAACCCATTCCATTGGGCAGGCTGGAGAGCGCCTCGGCGATGCTCATATAGTCCATAGCCAGCATGTTGCCCGAGCCCAATCGTTCGTTGAGAACGCTGATGCGCCGGCCGAGAATCAGAGGATATGATACCGGATTCAGTGGCAGCTCGTGCTCGTAGTAGCTCACATTAAACTTGCCTGTCTCTTTATCGAAAGCAAACTTCAACTGCCCGTCTCTTATGACCCGGCCATAGGCATCACCCAGGATCGGCAGCAAGACTCTGCCATGGAGCTCCTTCTTGACCGGGCACCAGTCAATGTCAAAATAATCGGCATATTCCGATGCCGGCCCATGCTCGAGGACATCCGTCCACCAGGGATTGTGCTTTCCGATGCCCATGTGGTTCGGCACCAGATCCAGTACTATTCCCATTCCGCACGAACGCAAATGATCCGACAATTTGCTCAAATCAGCTTCAGTGCCGAGTTCGGGATTCAAGCGCTTGTGATTGATTATGTCGTATCCATGCGGGCTTCCCGGTCGCGCCTCCAGAATGGGCGACAGGTATAGATGGCTGATGCCGAGATTGTGCAAATAATCGACCAGTTTCTCAACATCCGTCAGGTTGAATTGCTTGCTGAGCTGCAAGCGATATGTCGCCTGCGGAATGGTCAGTTTCTTTCCGGCAGGCACCTCGGCCAGTGGCGCCAGCTCAAGATGATCGAAGAAGCTCCCCCTTTCGGATTGCAATCGGTCCACCACCAGCTCAGCCACATCGCTTTCGATCAACAGATCGAATGAGGGAGTCAGTTTGATCCTCCAATTTGGCTGATCCACATCCTCATACGAGACAACGCTATGATCGCTGGGCACCAAATCCTCCAGCCGGAAAAGAACGATCGATGCCGACGAGCGAGCCATCAGGGTCATGATTGAAGCCAGCAGTGAGGGTGTGGCAATGGGCACTGACAATGGATCGGGCGTCACGCCCTCAGGCAGCAATCCACGACTTTCGAGCGAATGAAGAATCTCCATTCTTTGCTGTACCCTGAGATCGATAAGGCGATCGCGGACTTCCCTGTCAGGCGGCAAGTGGCGTTCGGCAAGCGCTTGCAAATCAGAGCCTTGCCAGAACGCCGACAAAGGTGATAACGAGGGAGGAAGCGGCTCCAGAAGCCGATGCTCGAAAGGCTCGCGCCCGGCTAGCCGGCTTTCGATCTTTTCAGGCTCATTGTTGAGCAAATGCTGCTGAGGAACGATGTTCCAGGAGCGCAATGTCGACAGAAGATTCTCACTGTCATTCCCGGTAATCTCCTCGTAATACATGATCACCATTGAGAAGTTGCGATGACTCTCCAAGGCGATGATGCCGAGTATCTCCTCCACCGGCATGGAAACGATGGCGGAATTATCGAGGGTGGTGTCATCGGCGGTGACAACCGGGGACAACCAGTGAAAAACGCCGCGCATACGAATAGCACCAGCATGACGCATGTTGTGGCGGAGGATCTCACTGAGAGGCTGATAGGCTGCTCGCCTCAGCCCGCGAAGCGAGAATGGAGGCGCCTCGGTGATGTAGCCATCCAGAAGGTAGGGTCGGGGCGGCTCCACAAGACTCAAGCCCTCGGCGAAAACATCAGGATGTCTCCATGCCTCCGCACCAAGGTACGAGCAAAGCGGGCTGACATCAAGAACAAGACCAAGGGGCAGCCTGCTGTTCAAGCACATGCTTCCCACGGCGTTCAGCTGGATCTCAGCCTGCCATTGCAGATACTCGAAGAATTCGATGCGCTCGTTATTGGAGGCGATAAAATCAAGCACAGCTTGCGAGTCGGGATCCTTGTACTTCTCCGGCCACGCCAGCCACGACTCGAACTGGCTGCCTTCTCGCAAGAGGCTTTCAGCAATCGCTTGATGGGCTGCAAAGTATCGCAATTCTTTGCCTCGTTGCCGCTGAAAAGCGCGAAAGTCCTTGGTGCGATTGCTTGGTCGGTGCAAATGATGGCTGCGAAAATACTGATAAAGTTTGTCCAGGATGCGCAACTTTAGTTCGAGCACTCCTCGCACATCGACGACGTCGGCTTGCCTCAGCTCATCAAGCGCTTTCTGGAACTCGGGTGAAGCGACCAGGCGGCGCGCCTCTTCACATTGACGAAAGTCTTCCACGGCTTCCACATCGATATAAAGAACGCTGATAAAGCCACGGTGAGACGGCAGACGCGGTGATGACTTGCCGGCGTAGGCAAGCTGCGCGTGCAGTGAACTGACGGCAGCAATTCCCGCTCCTTGAGCCGTACAGAAGCTGATCACGTTTTTCAAATCGCTGAAATCACCTGAGCCCCAGTTGCGTTTGCTCTTCAGAGTGGTGAGATTGATCGAAGGTCCCCAAATTTTTTGGTTGAGCGAAAACGAACCCGGTAAATAGCACTGCGCCGGCGTAATGATCAGCGGAATTTCCCATTCCAACTGCTGAGAATGCGAACCATTCGTTTTATTGCCCGGTACGGCAGGCGTTTGCAAAGTGATTTTTAAACGATGGTAGCCCCATCCTACCTCGCTGCCAATAGCAATGCGAAAGGCACCGCTCTCGCCTTCCAGCGGCTCTGCCATTCCGGTTCGAACCGCTCCATACTCCTCATAGATGCTGAAGGTCACCTGCAAATCGGCTTTCGATAAATCCACCTCTTGCCATTGAAAACGAACCTCAATCGGCAATACGCTTGTGTCGCCCCAACCACGTTTGAATACACAAGCATCAGGAAGTATGGGACGAACACTCAGGCGCCTGGCCTGTCCATCATCAACACTTCTGACTCGGCGACCTTTCTGATTGGCAGGCTCGGCAACAGGCTCGATCTGCTTGCCATCGAACATTCCAAGAGCCTTCATTACGGATTCCAGGGCAGTCGATGAAATCTTGTGCTCTCGTCCGTTGATGTCCGTCCACTTGATTTTGATTCCGCGGGTCTCGGCAGATGATTGAAGCGACAGGTTCGCATCCGTTTTCATAACGCGCCTTCCGTTGAGTAACTTTGGTCTCAAATGTTGAGGGGTGGTCAATTATATCTGTTAGCATTTCGCCCTTGTTTCATTGCAGGACTCCGTAAAAGAGCGAAAAACCGCATTGCCCGGCCAATCATGAACCGGCAGGCACATTGCTTTGCACTGATTCATGCACCTGGGAGCCACTTCATAATGAGGCTTTGGGCGCAGAAGACAACCGTAAGTAAAGTTTCAATAAACGCCCTGCGATTCTGCTTCGGAATACATGTCTGCCTGAAGTACGTCATGGGAAAGCAGCCATACCACCGCCCATGGTGGCACTGTGCCCATGGCAATATCGCTGGTGAGATTATATTGAGATTGATAGAGGATGTTCTCCTCATTGAATTCGGACTCCGTGAAGAGCGGGCTGGTGGCGCCCTGATCGCTCATGTTGGCAAGCAATTTCAGCTCGCCGCCGGACAACAAGGGCCATCTCACGTCAAGCAATCCTTCTTCCGTTATCGTCCAGGATCTTGCCTCCAGATCGATGTCATCAATTAGAGGAACGATGGCAGCTTTACGCAGGGCAATCAGTCGTTTGTACAACTCATACCACTGGCGGTGCTCAGCTTCATCCAGTTCGTCCCAGTTCAACTTGCACTTTTCAAAGGTATCTCTGCTGCAGGGATCGGGAATAAGTTTCCGCTTGGCCGGATTTTTAAAGTCATCGAAACGAGAAAACTCGCTGAGACGACCCTGACGGACGTTCTCGGCCAGCTCCCCCTCGAAATTTGCAAACCATACAAAGGGCGTGGAGGCGGCCCACTCTTCACCCATAAACAGCATCGGTGTCGATGGAGCCAGCAGCATAATCGAGATCAGAGCCAAAAGGGTCTCTTCATCAGCCAGATGTGATATGCGTTCGCCAAGAGCCCGGTTACCCACCTGGTCATGATTTTGAATGAATGAAACGAATGCTGCAGGAGGCAGGTGCTTGCTCGTCTTTCCGCGCGGCAGTTGCCGGTATTGAGAATACTCACCCTGATAAGTGAAGCCTTCCGATAAGCAGCGTCCCAGATGCTCAATGGCGCTCATATTTGAATGCTCTTCAGAAAAGTCGGCGTAATAGCCCGATGACTCGCCGGTGGCTAAAACATGCAGCGTATGATGAATATCATCGTTCCACTGCGCCGAGAACTTGTCCGATCTGGTATCATCCTTGGTGCTGAACCCGCAGAGAATTTCGGCATTATTATCATAATTCTCGAGAATGAGATGAATATGCCTGGAGGTTCCAAAACGGGCTCGCACAGCCTGGGCAATCTCATTCAATATATGTTTGGGCGACGAATCGAATATGGTGTCAACGGCGTCGAAGCGCAGGCCATCGAAACGAAACTCATCGAGCCAGTATAAAACGTTGTTGATAACGAATTGCCTGACAATATCGGCATCCGTGTCGTCATAATTGATGCCGTTTCCCCAGGGCGTTTTATGCTTGGGGCTGAAAAACGACTTCGCATAGACATAGAGGTAATTGCCCTCCGGTCCAAAGTGGTTGTAGACGACATCAAGCAAAACTTGAATACCATGTTTGTGGGCTTCGTTGATGAAGCTCTTCAGGTCGTCGGGCGTGCCATACGAACTATCAGGAGCATACGGCAAAACGCCATCATATCCCCATCCGAAGCGTCCGGGAAAATCCGAGAGCGGCATGAGCTCAACGGCATTGACGCCTAAATCTTTGAGGTATGGCAACTTCTCAAGCAAGGCATCAAAGGTACCGCCGGGAGTAAATGTGCCTGTATGCAACTCGTAGAGAACCGTTTCATGCCATGGCAAACCGCCCCAGGGCTCATCATTCCATTTAAATTTCCTTGGATCGATCAGCTCACTGGGCCCATGAACGTCCTCTGGTTGATAACGCGAGGCCGGATCGGGCACTTTTAAATCGCCATCAATGCGAAAGTGATAACGAAGTCCCGGTCGGGCGTCATCGACCTTGAGCTTGAACCAGCGCCTCTCGTCCGCTTGCATCGCGAGCAGTTCTTCACTGCCTTTGCGATAGAGACACAAATCGACGCGTTCCGCCTGCGGTGCCCAGAGCCGAAATTCAGCGCTGCCGTCCTCGAAGAGAAGCGGACCAAATGGCATTTCGTGCAAATATTGCATGTGTCTCGTCCTTGAGAAAAGTTGTGGTTTCAGCCCTTGAGTTGGCACATTATAGCCTACGCCATTCGCCTCTATGCAGGCTCAACAGAGCTCATCAAACCGGCTTCATGGAGCCGCGATCGCCACCCGGCAACCGCTCTGCTCCAGCGTCCGTCGAATATCTCCGGATTGTCGGGCGTTAGATGCAGGCTGTTATGCTCGTCGAGCCATTGCTGCAAATTTCGCGATGCTCTTTGCGGCTGAGCATGAGGAAAGCGAATGATGCCCAAAAGCGTGGGCGCCTTACAGCCGGTCGTTTCCGGACGAGTAAAGGGCACGGCCTTGACGCGGCAGACCGCTGCATCGGCAAATATGCGGGCCTCCATGAATTGTCCACTAAAGCCGTATTCATCGGAAATCATGCACTCAGGCTTCTTGTCCGTGCTCAGCAACCTACCCTTAATGTGCTCAAAGAGCTTTTTATGTCCATCGATGACCGGCGCTTGATCGAACTGCCCGTGCAATAATTGCTCGAAGTGTCTTTTCACCACAGGATTATTCCAGCCGCCGCCACACAACAAATAGGCGCGCGGGAGCAGGACGTCATCAGGAACCCAGCGCAGAGAATAGAAGTAAACGTAGGCCGAGAAATATTCAGCGGTTCTGAGCCGGTCTTCGAAGCTGATCTTATTGGCACCATTTACAGTATCAATCAACTCAGGGATCGACCTGTACCATTGCGGATCGGAAGACTTGGGCGGCGGCTTGAGCAAGAAGTTTTCACCCTGGTCGGTCGTGGCCGCATGCTCGAAAAGAGATTTCAAAAGATCGGCGTTTACCTTTCCTCGCGCACCACATTCGCCACCACGGTCGCAGTCCTGACCGCGCTCCAAACGCATCAGCCTGTCCGGAAACTCATTGAACGGTCCGGCATCCCAGCCGAACACCACGAGAGACTTATCGGGCCGCTCGGAGATGATACTTATGTTTCCGGTATTGCCGGCATTGCAAAAGGCGACCGGAAATTTGCCCTGAGCTTTCAAATGCATAGCCAGATGCTCATGATGACCGGGAGCTAGAGGAGCAGCTTCACCGCCATTCATCAAATCATCGGAGCGAAAATCATATACTACAGGTATACCTGTGAGATCGGCGAGCATTTGCCCGTCGCCGATTTGGACCGTGTATGGCTCCTCTTCAGAACGCGAGATGGAAGGCGGCTTATGCGCACAGGTTTGACCGTGAAAGCCAATCAGATCGATTGGCGACATGCCGGCCAGTTTTTTCTTGCTGCGCTGCAACAATGAATTTACCGCCTGGGCGGCATACTTCGTGTAATCAGCCACTAACCGCTCGGCATTGTCGTTTGCTTCGCCGGACTCGATCAGTGACCGCTCGTACAACAAAGCGGCAGTGCCCATATCGCCTTGCGCATCGCAAACCGCTTGCCGGAAGCGCCTCAGTCTTGCAGCCAGATCAGCAGGCATGCTCAGACTGTAATCATCCAAATCGACGATCGACTGATCGGCGCCGAATTTAGTCAAGACGACATCAGCCGCATCCAGCGAATTTCCGGTGTTGATACCAATGACCAGAAGAAAAGCTCGGCTCATTCTCTGGTCGTCGCCGGTATCAGTCCCTGCATAACCAGTGCCACCAGAGCGAAGACTATGGTGCCACCAAATACAATGCGAGAGGTTTCGTGCAAACGCCCGAATTCTTGCGCCTTCGCTTCATCCGTTTTAATCAGAGGCTGCAATTCTTTCATTGGCGGAACAAGCCCGAATGCAAAAACAGCCGTGGCTATGGCACAGAGGATGCTGGCTCCGTAGCGCGTTAGCACAAGTTTGGATAAAGGCTTGAGCCTTTTTCTTACAATCAGAAAATCGACTGCCTCGCAAGCCAACAAAATGAAGGCAGCGGCAGCCGCGATCACGGCAAAGCCGATGAATGCAGGCGCATTGTTTGACGCCGCTTCGCGAACCGGAATGCCGTTTGCAGTCGCTGCCTTAACAAGAGTAACCGCCACGAATACAACCGCTGTCGATCCGCCGAATAAGATCGAAAGAGCGATTAATCGCAGAATATCGTTGATTTTTGCCATTCCCCTCGGTTTCCACCGGCTTAACCTAAGCCGGTCTTTTGCTTCCTCAACCAGGACGAAAGTCCGGTACATCATCCGACTTCAAGAACAATTGTCCTGCTTTATGTGTTCCAGTCTCAGCGATTCGTGAGTTGAGATTCTCGAGATCTTGCTTGGAGAAGCCGACGATCGTCTGCTGAATCTGACCGTCCCTGCCAACCAGGAAAATCGTCGGAACATTCGTCAGGTCATAAGCAACCGTGCTGCTCAAACTCTCATCGAGCAAGAGCGGGAAAGTCAGCCCATATTGCTGGGCAAACTCTTTTGTCGCTTGTGGATCATCTTGAGAAATGCCCCAAACGGGAGTTTCCGGATGGGCTTTATGGAGCCGCTCGATATAAGGAAGTGTAAGCTGGCAAACCGGACAGCTCACTTTGAAAAATGCAAGAACGACATAGTCGCTTTTGCTCAGTGCCTTCTTCAACGAATACTGCGAGCCCTCCAGACTCTGCAGCTCGAAATCGGGTGCCTTCGTGCCTTCAATTAGTGCTACCATGGCAATTCACCTCCGCGCACATTGTAACCCCTTGGCTCCCAATGCATGCCGGTCCGGTTGTCATTGTTCAAGAATTTATACGATATAAGAGTTCTATTGCGTTCGTTCGGGTGCTTGCTCCGCTTTGAATACGCGGTACAAGTACAATAGACTCGGAAAGAGCACAGCCGCTCCGAATGCCAGTGCAATTATCACCAGCTGCAATGTCCTTTCATTGGCCGCGGCGTCATGAATGGTCACGTCTGGCCGCACCAGAAACGGATATTGGCTGGCAACCCAACCCCACAGAATCATCGTAATTTGCACGGCAGCGAAAGCTCGAGCCAGTTTATATCGACGCTTTAAAAGAGAGAAGAGCGCCAGTCCTGCGAAAATGGCGGTAACCGCCAGCTCCGGATAAGAGCGATGGAGATGATCGTAGATTCCAGGCGCCTCGCTGCGCGCTAAGACGAAAACCACAACGGCAATCAGGGCGCTGATGAAAAAAGATATAAGGGCCCGCATGCGAAAATCAGATTGAACATTTGCATCGGCAGTATCAAGGGTCAAATAGACGGCGGCAAGGTAAGCGAACAGCGCCAGCGCCAGAAAGCCGACCGCAAAGGGAAATGGCTGGAACCAGGCGTCGATGAAGATCGAGTAAAAATTTTGACCGGTGGTTCGCAAGCGATCATTTGAAATCGCACCAATTACGATACCAAGCAAGATCGGGGTCAGGCAGCTGGATACTGCAAACACCCTTCCCCAGAGCCGTTGCTCGCCGCCCGATTGAGAGCCGTAGCTTCTGAAAACAAAGGCTGAGCCACGCATGATGATACCAAAGAGAAGTATGGTCAACGGGATGTGCAGAGCAACACAAATGCTGAAAAATGCAGATGGAAAGCAGGTGAACAAAAGGACGATGACGAGAATCAACCAGACGTGATTGGCTTCCCAGATCGGGCTGATTGCCCGCACAATTGTCTGCCGTTGCGCCTGGGCCCTCGGTCCAAAAGCAAACAAATCCCAAACCCCACCACCAAAGTCGGCACCGCCGGTGAGGGCATAGAACGTAAGCGCCGCCACCATGGCCAGGCCAATTATTAAACCGACGTCAAACTGCATGACCTTCTGCTTCCTTTATGACCGGGCTGCCGACGATCTGGCTGTATATGAGCCAGCTCACGATTGCGGCTAAAAAGAGATAGACGATGAAGAAACTGAAGAACGTATAGACAAGCCCGGGCATTGGCGTAACCGCATGCTGAACGCGCATGACGCCGGCAATGATCCACGGTTGTCTTCCCAGCTCGGTGACCATCCAACCAGCTTCCAGTGCGATGAAACCCAGGGGTGTGCAAGCCGTCATCGCCCAGAGGAATTTTCTCGAGTCCGGCAAGGCGCGCTTCCTGACGAATTCGATAATCGCCCAGAGTGAGACCAGGGACATGATCCCGCCGCAACCGACCATAACTTGGAAGAAGCAATGAACGAGCATGACGTTCGGCCACTCATCTCTGGGAAATTGATTCAGTCCGGCGACCCTGGCGGAAGGGTCGTGGAAAGCTAAGAAGCTGAGCATATATGGGATCTTAATTGCATGATCGATTTTGCCATGCTCTTGATCGACAATCCCTCCAATTGAAATTGCCGCACCAGTTGTGGTATCAAAATGGGCTTCGAGCGCCGCCAGTTTTATTGGCTGCCAGTGCGCCACCATTTGCGCAATGGCGTCGCCGCTGATTGGCTGCGCAAGAGCCATTGAGGCGGCTAATGCTATGGAAAGCCCGAGAGCTTTTCGGTGAAACAAGTTAGTCTTGTCCTTGAGCAGTAGAAAAGCGTGTATGCCCGCCATCGCAAAGGCAGTGGCGGCATAGGCGGCAATCAGCATGTGAACCGCCTCATAGCCGCCGGCGGGGTTAAACATAGCGGCAATTGGATCGATGCCGCGCGCTACCCCATCAACCAGCTTAAAACCGGTCGGCGCATTCATCCATCCATTAGCAAGGCATACAAAATAGCCGGAAAGAGCCGAGCTCAGAGACACGATAATGCCGCTGACAAAGTGAGCCGTCTTAGGAATGAGCTTCCAGCCATACAAGTAGATGCCGAGAAAGATGGCTTCTGTAAAAAAGGCAAATCCTTCCAGAGCAAAGGGCAAACCGAAGAGCTCACCGGAGAAACGCATGAAATCAGGCCAGAGCAAGCCAAGCTCAAATGAGAGCACCGTTCCTGACACGGCACCAACTGCAAAAAGAATTGCCGCGCCCTTGGACCAGCGCTTGGCCAATTGCAGATAGGTGTCATCGCCGGTGCGTATCCAGAGCGCTTCGGCAAGGCACATCATCAGCGGCAGCGCAATTCCTATTGCTGCGAAGATAATATGAAAGGCAAGAGACATGCCCATTTGCGAACGAGCCAGAAAAAGATCGTTCATCGTCGGCTGTACCTCTTAGTCGTGAAAATTCTAGACTACGATTGAAATATTTGAGCTTTAATTGCAAAGCTCACAACGATTCTTCATACAATGGTCTGCTACACTAGCGCCAACTTGATTCGGGGTAGAAATGGCACAGATCAGCTTTGACGACTTCTTGAAAGTTGAGATTCGTGCCGGCAGAATTGTCGAGGTACAAGATTATCCCGAAGCAAGAAAACCGGCCTATAAGTTGAAGATCGATTTTGGACCCGAACTTGGCATCAAACAGTCAAGTGCTCAGATCACCAGCTTTTATAAGCATGATGATTTGCTCGGCAAAGAAGTGATCGCGGTTGTAAATTTTCCGCCAAAGCAAATCGGAAAATTTATTTCGGAAGTGCTTGTCTTGGGATTGGAAGACGAGAGCGGTCAGGTAATTCTGGTTCGTCCGGATAAGGATGTGCCCCTGGGCAAACGGCTTTTCTAGCGGCAGGGAAGCCAGTTATTTAGCGCCATCTGTTGAGATCCATATGTCCTTTCAGTTTTTCAGCGCTTATGAGATGATGATGACTTCACGTGAAGCTCGGGCTGAAATTGTAGTCAAAGCCTCACAAGAATTACGACGTGGACACAAGTCAATTACCAGGCGGACTGAGATATTAGGAAGCTAAAAATCAGGTGCCGGACAGCTGCTCGAACTGTCGTTTGGGAAAACGACAAAAGTTTGCGCAACCGTGTTTTCAGGTTTGCACTGATCATTTTGGCATTGGCGCTGCTCAGTATTTCAGTGGTGAACAAGGTTCCGGCTAAAACGGTTCAATCCGGGGGCCTGGACCTTATTGTGGCGCAAGGCATCGAACTCTACAAGGCTAAACAGTACAAAGCGGCATTTGAAAAGTTCTCTCAAGCAGAGAAATCAAAAACAGATTCGACGCTGATTCAGTATTACCTTGGTATGTCGGCGATGCAAACCCAGAATTTAGTCAAAGGTCGCGATGCGCTTGCTAAAGTCGCCGTCATGACTACTCTGAACGACAAGATGCATAAAGCGGCTGCTGCAGTGCTCAATCAATATGTTCATTGCACGGCTTACTCTTGCTTGTCGAGCGATATGTCGGTACCAGGGGTGGTGCGGTGGGAGAAGGCAGCCTTGCCACTGAAAATCTACATTTCAGACGGCAAACAACTTCCAGAGATATTTACCAACAAGCATGTAGATCCCGGTCAGATGAAACAGATCATAGCCTGGTCGCGCAGCGGCGAGCTGATGCAGCGGCTGTCGATCGCTCCGGGATACAACTCAAAGTATAAGCAGTTCGTCCTGGATGGTCTCAAAAGATGGGATTGGGCCTCTCGAGAGAGCCTGATTGCCTACCAACTTACCGATGACCATACCGAGGCCGATGTCATCGTGTTCTGGTGCAAGAATCTTTTCTATCAAGGATCACACACATATCTGAATAAAGACGGGCCGGCACTCGTGTTCCTCTCGACGGAGGTGTTCGATCAGAACAATTTGCCGGCAAGCATAGCTGCCTTCAGTTCGCATGAGTTCGGTCATGCCTGGGGCCTGGAGCACAGCAATAATCCCAATGACGTCATGTACGTGCGCCCGGAAGAGAGCCGGGCGAGAGCATGCTCCGAATCGGACAAGCTCACTTTGCGCGCACTGTATTCGATACCAGCCAAGCTCTACCTGCGCTCAGTAAAGCACCTCAGCAAACACTGAACCAGCTTCAGGCCCGCTAGATCAGCGCCTTTCCAATGTCAGGCTTGCGCAACTTCCAGATTTCGCCGTCGAGAAGAAAGTGGTGCAGGTTTATAAAAGAATAGATGACCGCGTAGGCAAAATCGGCATTGCTCACCTTGAGAAACGCCAGCCCTTGCGGGATGCCATTGAAGAGTATCAGTCCGACTACAATAAGCAAAGCGTAATAGCGCCAAAAATAGGGGCTGGTAAAAAACCGCCCGGATGCGGCTTGTGAAATCTTCCCTCCACGCACGAGTTCCTGCAGTCGAAAGTAGGTCGTAATAACAAGATATTGTATGCAGTGGAAAAACGGCACCAGAAGCGCAAAATATTCCAATCTCGGCGCCATTGTAAACCAGATGAGCTGCGCCAGGACGACGATATGCACCACCAGTGGTATCTTACGATTCGAGCGCGCCAGCACGAAACTCATGATCACATAAAGGGCCACGCCCCATATCAGGAGGCAGAGAGCAAGCAAATAGGTCCAGGGCGGGAATCCGGCCACGGGCAGAGTGACGCCGGAGAAGTAACGCCGCTGGGTGATAACTTCATCACCGATCAACCAGAGCACGGCCGAGGTATATATGGGGATGCCGAGACAGACCTTAATCCAGCGGTTAACGGCGATCCCGGCTTTATGCATGAATATGAGCGCAATTCCGTACGATTGCCCGGCATAGTGGTACGAAACCGAAATAAAATACGCCTTGCAAAACCAGGGCGCCACCGAATGTGGTGCAAGAAAGCACCAGACGGTTATGCCCAGCAATACAAGAGGCAACCACATGGATACGATTTCATACCTCTTAGTCTCACTCCAGCTGCGATAGACGCGATAATACGTCGCCGAGTAGTGAGGCTGATTGACGATCCAGTTCAGCCACATCAGAGCCTGAGCCCCTGATTCGTTCATCCTCATGTATGGCGACATCAGATCCATCGCCTGAAAAATGGCGAAAAACAGAATCGACATGCCGCCAAGAACGACGATGTCGATTAATGGAGAGAAGATGAAGACTCTCTTTGGCGGGTTTAGACTGGCGGTGGCTGAAACCATTGAATTTTCCGCTTAGCAAATGTATCCTACCGGTATTTTTCCCGCCAAAGGGCGCCGGGCAACATCAGATTAAGGTAGTGACAGCAGAGTTGTGACCAACAGTAAGCTCGACAAGACGAAGCGAGACAGCGAACCCTTAGATCTGGGAGAACTGGACAAGATCCTGTTTCCGCAAGGTACCGAGTTCGACGAAGACAAGCAAAAACTAATCTTCGAGCACTACAAGATGCTGAGCCAGTCATCCGAGCAGCTCTCGATTCGCCGGCAAACGGTTAATGGCTTCTTTCTCTCAATCAATACCTTTCTGCTGGCGGGCATTGGATTCGTGTTCAAGGAATCTTTCGAGGTTTACATACACGAGCACAGAATGCTGCGTCTGATGTTTCTTGCTTGCGCCTGTGCCTTGATCGGCATCGTAATTGCCATCAACTGGGGACGACTTTTGAACAACTATGGAAAGCTGCTCCAGACGCAAACGCGGCTCATGGAAGCGCTGGAGCGCTACACGCCGGCTGCCGTAGTCACAGCCCAGGCGGCTTTCCATCGCAAAGATCTGCACTCGCTCAGCGGTCTTGAAAAAAATATCGCTTACACCTTCATGGCTATATATATCGCCGCCTTCTTCGCGGGAGTGGTTCTGATGATCTACAATCCGCTTCTGCAAGGACAAAAATAAGCTGGCAAAGAGGCACAGCTGCATTCATGAAGGGCTAGCTGATGCGATTGGGAACGGCTTTGCACCAAAAGCGGTGCCCATTGATGAGGAATATAATGGCATTGCCGTGTTTCTTTTCATCGTAAACCACAATCGCTTGATGGTTCGAATTGTTCTTCGGGTAGCCGGCGTCATAGCCGACGTCTCCAACCCTGCCATATTGGATGGCATAGACCCTGGTCTTGTAGAGCTCGCTGAGCCGATTGCTTTCTTGCAAAATAATGAATGGATGATCGAGCTCACCCGATGGCGTCAGGTCGATCATGCAGTCCAGGCGTTTACCATACTCGAATACCCAGGAGGCATACTGCTTCCATCTTATTCTCGTCAGTTGGTAGCTCAGCCAGCCGATGCTCAGCAAAGTGGCTAGAACAGCAATGGCTGAGACGTCTTGCCCGTGCAAATGCTCTAAGAATCCAAAAACCAGAGCGGCAATCAAGACAAAGCTTGCCGCTAACATACCTACATAGTCGGCTCTTTTCGGTTTCAAGTCAGTATGAGACGCGAAGTCGGTCCAGGCCGTCGCTGAGGAAGAGCTCTCTTCGGGTTTCGGTAAATTTGGACTCATGATTGCCCGGCTGCGTACCTGATCCTGCTTTACCTAATAATATAGAACGGATCGTCACCCCCGGATTATGCCTCTGCCAGACTTGAAGTGAAAAATCATAGCCTCAGCCCTTTAGCACTATTGCTGCTCACAGTTTGCCTGACTCGATTAGACTCGGCCGTTGCCGAGCAGGGCAAGCAAACCATGAGACAAAGTCATACAATTGAAGGTTCGATTAAGGGCGCAAAGCGGAGCACAAAGAACATGTCCGAGAAGCTGATCAAGATCAGTCGCGGTTTCGTGCACTGCCTCGTGGCTGAAGATTTTTCCAGGGCGACAACCTATTTCGATGCAACCATGAAATCGGCTCTGCCCCCGCAAAAATTGGCGGCAGTCTGGCATCAATTAGTTGCAAGCTATGGCCCAGCCGATAAACGATCGGCGCTCGAGCCCAGGGAAATACAGGAAGTGAACGGTCACACCGTCATCATTCTGCCGTTCTCGTTCGCAAATACCAAGGTTGATTTGCAAGTCACCGTTTCCAAACAAGACCAGATAAGCGGTTTCTTCATTCGTCCTTCCAGCACCACTGATGATGCGAAGCAATATAAAGAAGCAACGTACACGCAAAAGGGTAAATTCAAAGATGAAAGCGTCAAGATCGGGGAGGGGCCATGGCAACTCGACGGCCGGCTGTCCTTGCCTTCCGGCAAGGGTCCCTTCCCTTGCGTAATCCTTTTGCATGGCTCAGGTCCGCACGACAAGGACGAAACGATTGGACCGAACAAGCCGTTCCGGGACCTGGCTCATGGATTGGCATCCAATGGTATTGCCGTCCTCTGTTATGAAAAACGGACCAAACAACACCAGGCCAAGTTGTCCGCTGAAGCCCTGAGGTCATTCACGGTCAAGGAGGAGACGCTCGATGACGCTCTTGCCGCCCACAATCTTCTTAAGCGGCGTCCCGACATTGACGGCAAAAATATTTTTGTGCTCGGCCACAGCCTGGGCGGTATGCTCATTCCCCGTTTGGCCAAGCTGGATGCCGACCTGCGAGGATTCATTTGCATGGCAGGCAGCAATGGCAGATTGGATGAGGCGATCGTGCGCCAAACCGAATACATCGCGTCGCTTTCGCCAAAGAACTCAACAGCACAAGAGGGCGCGAAATTGGCGGAGATAAAAAAAGAGGCCGCCAAAATAAGTGCGCTGAAAAAATCTGATATCGAAAGTGGTGGCATGATCCTGGGTGCGTCTCCGGCCTACTGGCTGGACTTGCAAGAGCACGACCCGCTTGTCGACATTCGGGATATAGACAGACCAATCCTTTTCTTGCAGGGCGGACGCGACTATCAAGTCACCACCGATGGTGATTTCAAACGCTGGCAGAAAACCATCGCCGAGTCCGGCAAGGATAATCTTTGCCAGTTCAAACTATATCCCGCTCTCAATCACTTGTTCATCAAAGGAACCGGGCCCTGCACACCGCAGGAGTATTTCGATAAACCTGGACACATCGATGAGCAGGTGATTTCCGACATTGCCGCCTGGATCAAGAAGAGACTGGATAGTTCGGCGCGATAGCAATTAGCGCACCACTTCAAGCTTGCCGATTGCCGCATCAAAACCAGGCGTCGGGTCGCCTGCGCCGATTGCATTCAAGAATCGCAGCTTGCGTTTTGTATCTACATCGAGCACGGACAAATAGACGTCGTACTTGCCGGGTGCCAGTTGCGGGGGCATTTTCAGATCCTCTTGCCAGCTGATCGCCTTACCGGCCGCCCACTGATTTGTCGGAATCTCAGGGGTGTGCAGAAGCCGTGCAATTGGTGCGCCCTTTTCATTGCGAAGTTCCAATTGCACCTTATAGCTGGAAGCGACATCCTTGTCTAACTGCCGGCTCGGCCTGAGCGCTCCGGCAGCACCGAGATTGACAAATGTGAATGAAGCAGTCAGCTTCTGCCCGAGCTTAATGTCTTTGGGAATGCTCACGGATTGCGAGACCAACTGGTAGCCCATATGCTGCCGCATTTTCTCCAAAGCAGTTTTGCATGCCGGCTCGCCGCTCTCTAACAGCTCCACGGGAACTTCGCAGAAACTGATACCATCGACGGCGGCGTTCTTCGCCAGCTTCTCCATGTCCTTGATGCCGAATCCAGGCTGAAGACGATAACCAGTCAATGTATCGGGATGGAACTTTAGCAGAAGACGATAATCATCAAAACCATGCCGCCCATCCTTGATAGGTCTGCTCAAATAAACTCTTTGCCCATAGCGATAAACGAGATAGTCCGCGATCTCATCGAGGCTATCTTGACCTTTTCGGTTTGGCGTAGGCGGGCTAATGTCAAAAGTCAGGCGCGTCACCTCAAATGCCTTTGGAAACAGATCAGCTGCATACTTCCAGTGCTCGATCAGTTTCCGGTGGCTCATTTGATAGTTTTTCTCGAGAGCTGAGGTGATCAGCTTGCGGCTGTCCTTTCCGCCATGCTCGGCTGCCTTATCGTTGGCTTCAGCACCAGATACAGTACCGGATTTAGACGAGCCCGCCTCTGCGGTTTCCGGCTTGCCGGTCGAAGTATCAGCGGTCGCAGCCGGGTTGAAGCCGGCATCATTCCTCAATTCATCCCTGGATTCGCTCTTTGCTCCGGCGCCAGCCCCGGAGTCAGTTTTCGCACCGGCTTTGCCGGCGCTCGAGTCCGATGAGGTATCAGGCGCATCGATTTTGGAATCGGATTTTTCCGGTTCGGCAATCGTTGCTTGCGGCTCTTCTTTGATCTTCTCGTCCGGCTGGGCGCCAATCGTCTGCTTTATGGCAACGACTCCGTCGGGAACGACATTCGTTCCGCCGCCGACGCCACCACCTGTAATACCGATGCTGTGAATGGTGGGATTCTTATCGTATTGCTCGCCCAGCTCATTTATCAGGTTCGACCATTTCGCCAGGTAGTTCGTATCCCAGAAAACCGGCATTTGATGCTCATTGCCGTTTGCATCGCTATAGACAATCGATTTGACGGCGGGATCTTTGAATACCCAGTCCGGCGTGTCCGAGCGAGCCTTCTCATCGACTCCGCAAGTCGAGACACGCAAGATCAATGTTTTACCATTCTGCTTGCACGCCGCCAGAAGGTCGTCGATTTGCTTGAATTTCGTTTCGCCCTCAGCAGGCTCCAACAGTCGCCAGGGAAGGGTTACTGAAATCCCACTCAAATCCTGCCTTGCCAGCAGCTTTTGCACGAATTCAGCCTCGTTGACTTTGTCCAGTGGAAGGATGGCAAACAAGCCGAGCTCTTTGTTGTCGACCGGCTTGGCACCTTGAATATCGATGCTCTTAAATCCTTTCTTCTTGATGATTCTGTCTTGCGACTTGTTCAGGTAGGACTTCTCGGGCACCGGGTTCAGATACTTGATCATCTCGACAGCCTTGTTTTTGGCGTGGCAAACGCCGATGCTCGTTAGAGAAGTTGACACTGTCACTGCTATTACGGTGCACTTCAGTCCTTTTCTCATCTTTCAGTACGCTCCCTGGATGTAGTCCAATCCGGCTAAGGCATAAGCCGGCTGCCGCACGGATACTTAGCAACTCTGCTTCAATCATATGATTTTACTAGTAAAAGAAATCTATTCCGCTAAAAGATGTTAGGATTCTGGCTTCAAGGAGCCTGAGTACGTGACTCTTACCTTCCTGGGACACAGCGCCTTTCATTTTCAAGTTTCAAAAGTCAACATTTTTGTTGACCCATACTTGCACGATCCAGTGGACCTCAACAAGCTTCCGAAGGGGCACATCGTGTTACTCAGTCATGGTCATTTCGATCATGGTATCAAGCTCGTGCCCGAACTATATCAGCGCTGGCAATGCCAGTTCGTCGCACCCCGCAAGCTTGTGAATTGGATGAGGCGGAAGTATAAGGGTAAAGTGCGCCTCGAGGACATGTTGCCTCTGGATCATGGAGAATCGCTCTACTACGGCGGCGTCAAAATTCATGCCGTACCGGCACACCATCCTCTGAACCGCCTGGGCAAAACGATAATGACCGTCTTCGCCCGGGGAAGCTCGGCTCCAGGCAAGCCGGTGAATGGTTATTATTTCGGTGGCTACTACCACGCAGGCGCCACCATTTACACACCGGCAATTGCAGAAGCTCTGCGCGGATTGCCTGTTCATACGGCCTGCCTGCCCATTGGTGGCAAGTATGCAAGCGCCTCGCCTGCCGACGCGCTGCGTTTAGCACAAGAAATAGGCGCCGAACGTCTTGTGCCCATGCATTGGCAACCTCTGCTCGAGCAGGTTTTCTTTCGCTATCAACCATCGGATCTGATTCGGCTGGCGATGAGCGAGGATAGCAAAGTCAGCATCAACCCACTTGCTATTGGTGAAACTCTGGAGCTCCCGGCGACGTTGGGCTCGGCCACCTAAAGGGTAGAAGGTATGTAGATCTCCCGTCGGTCCATTTATCGGAAGGACTGAAAACCAGATTGCAAGACACCGATCGAGTTGAAAACGCGCTCTCGCTGCCTAAGCAGGCAGCGCCGCCTTCATTAGAGCAGTTGAAACAAATGCAGGTGGAGACGTCCCGAAGAAGACGTATTTTGCAACTGCCTTTCGGCGAGCCGCCCGATGAATACGTCATAAAGGTGATGCAAGACCAGCGCACTGGAGCATTCCGCTGGCGGCTGGAGCGAGGGGGCGGAAACGTTGAGTGGGAAGAGAACAATCGCGATGCGGCCGATATCTATTCATTGATCGCCCGGCGCATCCTTCTCAAGACAAAGGGACAGGGCGCCTCAAGCCAGTTCAGCACGCTTAGAACCTCAACCCATAAACCAACATTGGAAGGCAACCTGCAAGAGATGCCGATGTCGAATCTCGTCCAATCGCTTCAGATGAGCAAAGGCACAGGCAGGCTCGAACTGGAGACCACTCAAGGGAGTGCCCGTGCCTTCTTCGTCCAGGGCGAGCTGGTTCATTGCGTCTTCAATGATGGCGAGGGTGATGACGCCTTCCTGGAGTTAATCCCACAAATGGACGGCTCCTTCCGTTTTTATAAGGAACCAAAAACGAGCGAGCGATCGATTACCAGGAATCTCCAGGCACTGCTCATCGAAGGTGCGGCTCTCTCGGATCAATTGAGCTTTCTCAGTCGGATTGGCGTTAAGCTCGAAACTTACCTGATCAGAAACCATTCCACCATGTCAGAGAGTATTTTCGAGCAGATGGTCGTCGGTGGGGCGGCTTGCGATATGGCGCTCCAGAAGCGCTTCTTCACGGAGGTCGACAACCAGAGCACCATTTTGGAAATCCTGCGCCGACATCCGCTCTCAAAACCTCGCTGGGTCCCGATTGTCTTCAATCTGGTGACGTGCGGTTTGTGCTCTTACAGAGACAAAGTTCCCGACTTGAGCGCCGAGCCTCGCGATGCCAATATCGACTGGAGCCAGGTAAAGCGTGTCGAGGCGGTACTGAAACGACCGGACACCGGTGTCTATACATATCCAGCATTTTTGCTTTTCCTGGAGAAGGAGTTTTTTCGCTACGAGCGTTTCAAACGCGAATTTGCCGTGGTGACACTAGATATTAAGGTTCGCAGGAAAGGCGGCATCGAGCCGCTGCCTGTGCAAGCTCTGTCCGAGGTGGTCGAACGGGTCAAGCGACTGATACGTCGCACCGATATGCTTTTCCACTATGAAACTCTGGGGTTCGCCATACTAATGCCGGAAACGGGGCTGGATTCAGCCAAAACGTTTGCGCTCAGACTTGCCGAAATACTAATGTCCAAGCCACTCACCGACGATCAGGGCGGTTTCCCGATCATGGCTTCCGTCGGGTTTGCCGCCATTCCGGAAAGCTGCGAGTCGCTCGGCGCGCTTATGGCCATGGCGCGAGCTCCCTCTCGCTGAGCGCCTGGACGTCATTTGACAACACGGCTAGTAAAGGGACCAATAATTGTTGCCATATTCGGCAAAAATTCGACATTTTATGGTCAGTATTTCACGAAACTGGGCACAATATGATCGATTTTCGACAACCGAATATGAAACCTTTAATATCATTTAGTACTACAATTCAACAGCACCGCATAATGATTTCAGGTGTTCGCGGGTAGCAGAAAAACTGCGTAAGCAGGGTGCTTGCTCTTGTCGTAGGTGACCATCATTAGCAAGTATAATTCAGAGGGTTCTCCAGCTAATCAAAGATAAGCAGAGGCAGAGGGAGTTTCAAAGATATGGGTAAATCAGTAGGCATTGATTTGGGAACCACAAACTCGGTTGTGGCGGTCATGGAAGGCGGACAACCGACTGTTGTTTCCAATGCCGAAGGTGGCAGAACGACGCCCTCGGTGGTGGCATTTACCAAATCGGGCGAGCGCCTAGTTGGTCAATTGGCTAGACGCCAGGCGGTATTGAATCCGGAAAACACCGTCTACTCAATTAAGCGCTTTATGGGACGACGGTTCTCGGAAGTCGACTCCGAGAAGAAGCTCGTTTCCTACAAAGTTAAGGAAGGCGCCGACGGCGGCTGCAAAGTAGCTATTCAGGGCAAAGACTACTCGCCTGAAGAAATCTCGGCGATGATTCTGCGCAAATTGAAAGAAGATGCCGAGAAGTATCTGGGCGAAAAGGTTACATCAGCGGTGATCACGGTTCCTGCTTATTTCAACGACTCCCAACGCCAATCGACTAAAAACGCTGGAACAATCGCCGGTCTAGAAGTGCTTCGTATCATCAACGAGCCTACGGCAGCCGCACTTGCCTATGGTCTCGACAAGATGGAAAACGAAGTTATCCTCGTTTTCGACCTTGGCGGCGGCACATTCGACGTCTCTATTCTTGAGGTAGGCGAGGGCGTCTTCGAGGTCAAATCCACATCCGGTGATACGCACCTGGGCGGCGACGACTTCGATGCTTGCGTCGTCGGTTGGGTAGCCGACGAGTTTATGAACCTGGAAGGCATCGACCTCAGAAAAGATCGTCAAGCACTGCAAAGACTTACAGAAGCAGCTGAGAAAGCGAAGATAGAACTCTCGGCCGTCACCGAGACCAACATATCTCTGCCGTTTATCACTGCTGACGCCTCCGGTCCAAAACACCTGGAGATGAAGCTTACAAGAGCCAGATTCAACGAGCTGACCCGCCATCTGGTCGAGCGCTGCCGCGGACCCATGGAGCAAGCTCTCAAAGATGCCAAGCTCAGCTACGAAGGACTGGATGAAGTGGTTCTGGTAGGCGGCTCGACAAGAATTCCGGCCGTGCAAGAACTGGTTGCCAGCCTGACCGGTGGCAAAGAGCCGAACCAAACGGTCAACCCGGATGAAGTCGTCGCCGTCGGTGCCGCCATTCAAGCCGGCGTTCTGGGCGGAGAAGTTAAGGGCGTCGTCCTCCTCGACGTTACACCACTCTCTCTTGGAATCGAGACGATGGGCGGCGTGATGACCAAACTCGTCGAGCGCAACACGACCATTCCGACACGCAAGACGGAAGTCTTCTCGACTGCAGAAGATAACCAGACGGCTGTCGACATCTATGTATTCCAGGGCGAACGCCCGATGGCTCGCGATAACAAGCTGCTCGGCAACTTCCGCCTGGACGGCATTGCACCGGCGCCGCGCGGCATGCCGAAAATCGAAGTTACATTCGACATTGATGCCAACGGCATTCTTAATGTCACCGCCCGCGATCAAGCCACTGGTAAAGAGCAGAAGATCACAATCACTGCCAGCACCAACATGGGCAAGGAAGATATCGAGCGCGCCATTCGCGAAGCCGAAGCGCATGCGGCCGAAGACCGCAATCGCAAGGAATCCGCCGATGTGCGCAACGAAGCGGACAGCATCTGCTACGCCGTCGAGCGCCAGATCCGGGAGCTGGGCGAACGCGTCTCCACCGGAGAACGCTCGCGTGCCGAGATGCTGGTCGCCGATCTGCGCCAGAAGCTCAAAGACGACGCCGACCTCGATACACTCAAGTCGATCATGAACGAACTGCGCGGCGCCCTGGTTCTGTTGCAACAAGCAGCCCGAGCCAAGGAGCAAGCCGGAGCACAAGCGGCAGTGGATCAATCATGGCAGGAAGCCGCCTATGACAATTCGGGTGCCGGGTACGATACCGGAACGGGTGGTAGCGGCGGCTATGGGAGCTATCAAAGCGAAGAAGAAATGTCCGGATTTACAGCATCCGATCAAGACGTCGTCGACGCTGAGTTCCGCGAAGAGTAATTCCGAGCTGCTAATCAACTCAATTTCCTCAGATGCCATTTTGGGGAAAGTTAGATGAGCTGCACTACCGGCAGTGTCATCTTCTCTTTGAGCGCCCTCCTGAGCCAACCCTATAAGCCTCTCCGCTTCACTCAGGTTTCCTGAGCCAACCCTATAAGCTCCTCTGCTTCGCTCAGGTCCCTGAGCCAACCCTATAAGCTTCTGCGCTTCATTCAGCTTCCTGAGCCAACTCTATAAGCTCCTTTGCTTCACTCAGGTTCCTGAGCCAGCCCTATAAGCTTCTCCGTTTCACTCAGGTTCCTGAGCCAACCCTATAGGCTTCTCCGCTACACTCAGGTTCCTGAGCCAACCCTATAGGCTTCTGCGCTTCATTCAGGTTCCTGCACGCCCAGAGCCAATCTCCTGCCGAAAATCTCAGATTCGGACATAAAGCCCTTTGAAGATTCCTCTGCCGACCAGGAACACAAAGTGATGCGAATCGTCATAGATGGCGGGTCACAGCATCGAGCAGGAAGCGAGAAAACAAGAATTGGTGCTATCCTGAGGATAGGATCGCAATACTTAGTAAGGTCGATGACCAGATGAGGACTGCACATCTGCAATACCAAAAGGTAACTGTTGTTAGTCTTGCGCTCGTAGGCTCTTTGTGCGCTCAGATCGGCCCGGCTCTTCCTTGCTGGGCAGCGAAATCGCCGACTGCCAGCGGAGCTTCCGCGCCGGCGCTTGATCCTTTTAAAGAGCTAAGTCTGTTGGAAAAGCGGCTCTTTTCGCGAGCATATCAGCACGACCCGCCAGAAAAGCGTCTTGAACGCCTGGAATGCCTCGTCTTCGGTGCCTCATCGCAATCTGGCTCGAATGACGAACGTTTCAAAAGACTGAAAGAAGCCATTGCCAAAAATGACCAGGAAGCCGCTAAGGCCGTTCGAGAGCAGGGCCGTAAGGTAATTTCCGAGAAGAAAGCGGCCACTTCACAGCCCAGCGGCAATAAGCGTGAAAGCTCCTCGGTGCAATACCCGATTCTCAACACTCTTGAATGGCGAGCATTGCAGAAGACATACGGCAAAGAATCACTCGATCAGCGCCTTGACAGGTTAGAGACGCAGTTGTTCGGTCAGCCGAGCACGGCTATGTCGTATGTGGATCGAATTGAGCGGCTCAAAAAGATCATTGGAATTGCCGCGCTCGATGAGTCGAATGAATCATCGTCCCTTAAGAAGATGGTGCCTCAGGGTCCTTTACCAAGGGCATACGGCAGACGCAGCGTTTCACCATTCCGAACCACGCCTTTCGGCACCCAGTCTACACCGTATGTAACACCACTGCCGGGAGGCGGCGGCGAAACTTTTGAAGATGATTATCGAGCCAGACTTGATGCTGACTTGCCAACCATTATGAACCATCTCAACAAGCATATGGACGACATGATGAAAATGATGATGGAAGACGCGAGAACGCCGGGCGGCAGCTCACCTTATGCCGCGCCGTTACCATCCTCACCATATGCGATACCCATGCCTTCCACGCCGTCCAAAAAGGAAAAACCGAAGGTTCCACCCTACGCCGATCCGAACAGCATTTGACCTGCTTCAATTGTTCAAACTCGACGTTCGATCCGAGAATTCAATATTCCACAGAATGTCTATGCTCCCGGCCCTACTGCTGCTGGACCTTCATGACGTTTATCTTGTCGCCCTTCTGTATGCGGGGCAAAACATCCAAGCCGCCTATCACGCCACCAAATATGGTGTACTTAAAATCAAGGCTGGGCTGCGGTGAAAGCGTAATATAAAATTGACTGCTTGCCGAATCCGGGTTCTTCGGGAAGTGAGCCATCGCCACGACGCCCGCCATATTATGTTTGACATTTGGCGAGACCTCCAGCTGGAGCATTCGCGGTTGACTGGTTTTGGGATCTATGTAGAGTCCGCTGCCATTGCCGTATGGACAGCCGCTCTGAATCACGAATCCGGGCTCGACTCGATGCCAGATGAGCCCATTGTAAAAGCCCTGATTGACCATATCGAGAAATGCTTCAACCGTTTTAGGTGCGTACTGACGAAATAAACGAACCGTGATTACTCCTCGATTTGTCTCGATAACCACTATCGGATCGGCTTGTTGCGCACCGGTGGACTGAGCCGATGCTGCACCACCGGTAGCACCAGAGGGAGGAACCGGCCATCTCTGTCCAGCTGGCGGAGGACTTGGAAATCCACTGTAGGCGCTCGATCCTGCCGGCGGCGGAGGTGGCTGTTTTATGTTCGATCCCTGGCTGTAGGGGCTGGTGCTTGTCGCCGATGGGGTGGTACCACTGGTGATGCCGGGCGCGGGCGTCGACGTCGAAGCGGCAGCCCCCGTCGAAGAGTTTGGCGTCAGTGTCACATCCGGAGGTATGAGTTCCGGTGGCAGAGGATCCGCCGAGCAGGGCACTGCCAAACTGAAATTTATGGAGAAGAGCAAACCGGCGAGCAGCAACGCTCGGCTTCCTAACCGGCTACTAAATGAGAATCGACGGCCCAACCTCTGACTACCTCATCTTTGACATTACACTAGCATTTTATTCAAAATCCAGTCTTATCGCCATCGTGCTAGTGGCAGTCGGTCAATACGGTCAGCTGATTATGCAATTTCAGATAGGAAGCCGGTACACCAGGCCCGATGCCATCATCCAGCGCTTTGTGCAGTATCTCTCGCTTCTCATCGCCAAAAGCCAGAAGAATAATAGAGCGGGCCGACAGAATAGTGGCAATACCCATGGTCACGCCCCGGGTCGGCGTCCGCTCGATCCCGCCAAAACTCGCCTGCAGAGCCTTCCTTGTTGTTTCCTCGAGCCAGGTACTGTGAGTGAAGCTCGTTCCGGGAGTGCCCGGCTCGTTGAAGGCAATATGACCATTGGCGCCGATTCCGAGGATGGCTAAGTCCAGCCCGCCGTACGCTTGAATCAAGGCATCATAGTCATCAACCTGGGTCGGGTTGTGCATCTGCTTGTCGCTCAGGCCAACCTGACTGTAGAGATTATCGCTGAGAAAGGCTTGAAAGGAGTGTTCCGGCGAGGCATCAACGTAGTCGTCGAGAGCAAAACAGTTGACCCGCGACCAGTCCAGACCACGCTGGGCAGTAAGCCTGACGATGTTCTGATACATCAAGACCGGGGTCCGCCCGCTCGGCAAAGCTAGATTGCAAGCCGGCTTTTCTTCGATCAGTTTGACCACCAGCTCAGCTGCTTTGGCGCTTAGCTCTTCTTTCCCTCGAGCTGCTGCAGCCTTCTGGTCCTTGCTTACTCGGTCGATCAAATTGCTGTACCCTAACATTGAAAGCACTTCCTAACTGCTTGTTATATTATGGACATATCAAGCCTTGATATTCAGAATATATTCCTAATTGCATGCAAAAAAATACCATCGGATGCTTAGCTTTGATTTCGCTCGGGCGACTGATAAAGGCATCTATTGTCGCTTTGGCGCTGTCCACTCTGTTTTTTTATAGCACGGGCGATTGCCAGACGCGGCGCTTACCAAAGGCAACATTTCCAAGTTATGCAGGCAGCATGCCGGCCTCACCAAGCATCGGCGCGTATGGCGGCTCGAGTGGAGGTAGCGGCGGTGCCTATGGCTCCGGGTCCGGCATGTACGGTGGCGCTTCAGGAGGCATGTACGGCTCGCCCTCTAATATAGTCTCCACTCCCGGCGTGCACCTGACAAGCGGCATGGACCGCACTAATGCCAATGCAAACGCCCCGTATGATCCTGGCGAACCGTCCTTGAATATGGCGTGGGTGCGCTGGCAGCGGCAAAAAATGCCCTTGCGAATCTGGATCAGTCCCGGCTTGCAATTGCCGTCCGTTCCCTTCGATCAGCTGCAGCAGACACGGGTCGAGCTGGTTTACCAGATGCTCCAACAGGAGAATCCTTTCGCCGATTTGTCCACGGCTAAAGGCTGGACGGAAGAAACCAATTACAAGGTGGCGGCCGGCATCGAGCAGTGGCGCCAATTCCAAAACGAGGGTCTACTCAGCTACGGCTTCACTACCGACCCGCGAACCGCTCACATACTCGTTTTCTACTGCGATCAATTCCAGGGGACTCAAGGGCCCGGTGGTATCAATGTCGGTGGCAACACATGCGCTCAGGTTTTTACCATGGAGCAACTGCAACTCCCTAACTACCGCCAAAAACCGGTGGTCATCGAGCTTTCCACCCTGGTTAATCACGTGCCGGAAAAAATGCAGGGAGCGGCAGCGCACGAGTTCGGTCACGCCCTGGGAATCAAGGCGCACAGCCCATATCGCAATGACATCATGTATGCCGATCGCATAGTCAATACGCTCTCAGAAGGTGACAAAAACACATTGCGCATGCTCTACCGCGCCGAGCCTAAATACGTAATGTGAGGCTGTTCGTGGAAATCACTCCGCCGAGGCTACGGTAACTTGCAGCCATACGCGAGTGCCTTTGCCGGGTGCGGACTCTATCTTGTAGCGGGCCGGATAAAACGCCTTGATAATCTCGACGCGCTCACTAATGCCAGGCAGCCCGAAGCCACCACTTACAATACCATCCGCTTCCCGTTCCTTCTGCCAGCTCATATCGAATCCTCGACCATCATCGACGATTGTAATCTCGAACGTGCCCTTTGCCTGCTTGAGCTCCAAACGGACCGAGTTCGCCTCGGCATATTTTTCTATGTTGTTGAGACACTCCTGAACGATGCGAAAGATGTGCAATTGCACCGCGGAAGGAAGGTCCGGTATTCCTCCATCGACCTCGAACGAGCAATCCGCGTCCGTTCTCTCCGCCACCTTATCGAGCAGGTCCTGCAAGACGGTCTCCAGGCCCCAGTCCTTAAGATCCCTTGGCACCAAGCCGCTGCAGATGTCTCGAATGGAATCGGTCAGATTGTCGAGCACCTGCACGATTTCATCGGCCGAGCCCGACTCGCCTGAAGAGATTCGGCGTCTCAGCATCAAGATGTCGGCAAGCACGCTGTCATGCAGATCTCTAGCGATCGCCGCCTGCGTCTCTTCCTGTTGATTTAAAAGCTTATGCACGGCATTTTGTTGAGCGAGAATCAAGTCACGAACCAGATCCTCGCTCGGCTCACTGGCAAGCGAAACCGCATCACGAAAGCTCTCATCGCTGAGACGGGCAAGATTGTCGACATGCTCGAGATTGTTGCCGCTTTCATTTGCTACTACATCCATGGCGGTAAGCAAAACCAGATCCCGGAACAAAGCCTTTTCGAGATGGCGAATATCCTCCTTGGCGATCGGCAGACCGTAGACTGTCCAGATCGAAACGGACTCGAGCGACGAGAGCTTGATCGTCAGTTTGCGCCGTTCGACAGCCTTGCTCTCGGCACTGTTAAGTGCTACCGCTCCTGGTGCCATATAAAAATTAATTTTGCCGTGCTTCGCTTCCACAAAGAGCTGGCGACTGGCAGTGCTGATGCGGAAGCTCGGCCAGAGCACCCCCGCTTTCACTTGCGAGACGCCGGAGTTGAAGTCCGAAACAGTCACTCTCACTCTTCTAATATCCGACTCTTTTGATACGGTATTAAATACGGTGCCCAGATCATAGAAATCGGAGTAGAGCTTTTGCAGCATCTCCAGCGTTTTTGCCTTAGCCGCACCAACATGAAGATATTCGCCGCCCAGACCCGAGATGGCGTCCGGGTGTAAATCGAACTGAGTTATAACCTGCACCAGCCGCCTCATCCACGATTGCAACATGGCGCCGGCTGCATCAGCAGAACCGGATAGATTTTTGGCTCTATCATATGTGTTGGCTTGATTGAGATGCGCAAAGCGTCCGAGATTCAGCTCTGCTTTATCAATCTCCGGTGCTCCCTCGAGCTTTTCCGACAGGCGCACGAGCATCTTGCCTGTTGAGGAAAGCAACCGCGATACACGCTTGTTGGAGTTTGCGCTCATCAGTCAGAATCCAGCTTGCCATAGCCATTTTCCACAGCCCAGGCGATCAATTGCTCTCTGTTATCCAGACCCAACTTCAATAGAAGAAGCTCGCATTGCTTGCGCACTGTAGCCGGTGAAGCGCTGCGCTCGTCTGCGATTTCCTGATATTTCATACCCCTGGACAAGAGGGTGAGCACCTCTTGCTCGGCCTTTGTCAATTTTTCTTTGCCGACTGCAATCCCTTGAGATTTGACGACTTTACCGCCATCCGCAACCTGCCGAATGGCATCAATCACATTCGATATGCTCTCCGATTTCAACAGATAACCAGCAACGCCTAGCTCGAGAATGGCTTGCACAAACGCTCTTCGGTTCTCCGCCGAAAAGACGATTACTTTTGCAGGAGACAATTCATCGAGAAATTTTTTTACGGTCGAGCGCGGTCCGTCAGAGCCGGGCAAATGCAAATCAAGCAGGATGATATCGGGCTTCGCCTCTCGCGCTGCCGCCAGTCCACGCTCGGCATCGCTTGCCTGAGCAACCACCTTAATGCCATCCTGCTGCGACAAGGTGCTGCACAGTCCAGCCAGAGTAGCTTCATGGTCTTCAATGATGGCAACTTTGATTTCACTCATATCAATTCGTGTCGATCCGCAATAAAGCACGCGCGGTCTTAATTTACCCGTTCCTGACAAATCTCTCTC
>JAJPJO010000279.1 GCA_021324135.1 Pseudomonadota bacterium | reverse complement strand
ATTCCTGGTTCCAGCGCTACATGGAGACTGAGCAGTATGACACAAGAATCAGCGAGGTCCGAAGGCACCAGCTTGAAGAAAGCATCGCGCAGACTCGCTCATTGGAAATGTGAAAAAAATGCCATCTAGAGTGGATTTGTAATAGCACCTTACAATATTTCCAAAATTGCTCAGCCGGGCGCCAGTCTCTGATATGATGGTTGATTCGTTCGCCAATTGATTGGAACAGAGTTATGAAAGAAGGAATTCATCCCAAGTACTTTGACGTTGTAGCCACCTGTGTCTGCGGCAATCAGGTGCAGCTCGGGTCGACCCAACAACAAATCCGGGTTGAAATCTGCAGCAACTGCCACCCCTTCTACACCGGTCAGCAAAAGATCGTTGACACGGAAGGTCGCGTTGATCGCTTCGTCAAGCGCTACAAGCTCAACACTCAAAAAGAAGAAGCCAAGTCGAAGTAAGCGGCCGGCGTCGCGACTTTTTCGATGTGACTTAAACGGCATCTTTTCGCTTAAAAGGTGACGCTCTTGTCCTTTTTTAGGCAAAATTCAGCCTGGATGTAAAGGGAAAAGTGACGTTCGTGTCAGGCGCTGCCGCGTCCGCTGCCACGTTTCGCCGATTAGCTATGGCTTTGAGGTGCCGAACGGCTCTCCAAGCCTGAAGCTCTCTCCAACATCTTCCAATCGATGACGAACAGCACTTGCAAGGAGATCGTGGAAGGAGCAGGATTTGTAGCCGGATGGCGCGACAAAAGAAGTCTTCGGCACATCGGCGCGGCGCCAGCTTGTTAGAGACCAGTTGGACTGGACCTTTCCATTTGAAAGGAGTCTGGTTTCCTGAATTGGGACGCCATCATCACAGGGGCGTTGAACCAGGCGACTTGCTGTCATCGCCACACCCTTGGGAAGTTGCAGCTCAGCGGCACGATAGAGCCGAACGGCAAGAATACGAGGCTGAGACTTGATCGAACTCCTGTCTTTTGTATTTGCTAGAAGCGGTCCGCCCCCGTATTTGACGGAATGCTCGAACTCCTCGCCCGAAGCGGCTCTTGTAGAGATGGTGACAGCGATGCCTTGCAGCGAATCCTTTTTGGGACCCTTGCCGCCTTTTGGCTTGCTAGCGGGGATTATCGGAAAAGTGCAGTTCGGTTCACCCGTGCCGCAATCGCAGATCAGTTTCTCCTTGGGAGAAAATGCGAAGATTCGCCAGTCAGGCGGCTTTGCCACGTACACAAGACCATGCACAGGCTGATCCAGCCGCAAGCCTTTTTTGCTAAGAGTCAATGTCTGATCGCCGAACCGCTCGCTGCTACTTTCGAGCACGTAATCAGGACCCTGCGACAGTTGCTTGGCTTCAGCCGAGGGACATACGAACATCGACAGCAGCGCCAGAAATAATGGTGTGTATCTGCAATACATGCCGCGCCCAGGGGAATGTAGACCTGCATTACCAAGTTTACGATGTCTTGAGCTCCGATGCATACCTTTGTGCGAGAATTGTGCAGTCCATGGAGGTCAGGCCATGCTTACACGAGAGAAACGAGCGGTGAAGGATCGATTGATTGTTGCGCTGGATGTCTCCTCTGTCGAGGAAGCACGCGCCGTGGTCAGGGAACTGAAGAATGAAGTCGGCATGTTCAAAGCCGGTCTGGAACTCTATTCGATTGCCGGACTCGATCTTTTCCATATGATGCGAGAAGAGGGTATCAAGCTCTTCTTCGATGGTAAGTTTCACGATATACCAAACACGGTTGCTCAAGCTTCGCGCAACATGACGCGCCAGGGTGTGGCAATGTTCAACATTCACGCCACCGGCGGATCGGAGATGATGAAAGCAGCGGCCGAAGCCTGCCGTCAGGAATCTGAAAAGCATGGAATGAAGCCATATTTGATTGCCGTCACTGTTCTGACCAGCATCGCCGGTGATGCCTTGAGGGCAGAGCTTCAGGTAAACGAAGAGATCACTAAGTATGTGTGCCGATTGGCAAAGCTTACTCAGGCAAGCGGACTCGATGGTGTCGTAGCTTCGGCAAAAGAAGCGAAATCGATCCGAGAGGCGTGCGGTGAGGAATTCGTCATCGTCACGCCTGGTATCAGGCCGGCCTGGTCGAGCCAGGACGATCAGAAACGAATAGTCACGCCGGGTCAAGCCATCAAGGATGGTGCCGATTTCCTGGTTGTGGGCAGACCGATCACGACGGCAAAAGATCGCAAGGATGCCGCCCGGCGCGTAGTCGAGGAAATGGAAGCAGCTCTATGAAGTTGTTCTTCTCGTGCCCTATGCGCAAGTCCTTCTGGGCTGCGCTCCTGCTTTCGTTCGTACTTTTTTTGTTTGATGGCACTGCATCCTCCGCCCTGGCAGCTGAAAAGCCGGTCAACTTCATTTTTCTCATCGACGTGTCGGGCAGCATGCTGTCGAAATCAACTATGGTCAATGACAGCGCCGGCAACAAGGTGACACTCTTCGAAGCATTACGCAAAGCGGTTCGCGACATCATTGCCGACGAGCGTCTGATCAAACGGGGCAGCCGAGTGGCATTCATCACCTTCGGAACCACAGTCGATGAGAAGACAGATTGGCCCTCATCGATTGAATCGGAAACGGAGAGAAACCGCCTTGTATCCTTAATAGCGAGTCCGCAGACCCTGTCAGCCGATCGAAAAGGCGACACATACATGGGCGGAGCCTTGAATCAAGCTTTGGCGCGCGCCAACGACTTCGCCCTCAGCTCCGATCCATGCACAAACACATTCATCCTGATGCTTACAGATGGTTGGGATGAGCCGCCTAAGGATGCACAATATCAGGTACAGAATCTGGCACGACGAATCGTCGATCGCAAGCACGAGATTCACAAAAAGTTGGGCATCGACACGTGGCAGATTGCGGTCATTGGTTTGAAACGCTTACCAACGGCAAAAGCGGGCACAACTACGGCTGCTCAACTTGCCACCATGCTCGAAGGCACCTTCCTTGATATCACTCAAGAAAAGGGCGGCAGCGTGTCGGAGCAAATTTATTCGGCAGTTTCAAAAACGTTGGCGAACCAGCGCGGCGTATTCACATTGCTGAACAAGCCGGGCTGCTCCTTTCCCATTGTCGATTTCGGCACCGTAGACAATACCGGTTGGGCAAACGGCTCGCTCGATCTCGAGTTGCTTGCTTGCGACGAGGAGGAAATCTCTGCTCTGGTTGAATCCTCCCTGAAAGCATCAGGACCCTTTTGGAAAACGGCATTGAGTAACGCAAAAGCGATCAAGCCAAATGCCAAAATCGAACCGGTGAACGTTTTACCCGCAAGCGCCATAACCATTTCCAGTGCTGAGCCGAGCTACACGATCAAGCCAAACATAGACAAGGAAGGGCACCGCAGCGCCATGCGCCATACGATCAACCTGCGCCTGCACGCCGGATCTGAATGCCCGGTCGGCACTTTCGTCGGTAGGCT
>JAJPJO010000003.1 GCA_021324135.1 Pseudomonadota bacterium | reverse complement strand
TGGTATCAACGATGCAATTGTTTTTGATTGAATCACCGATGGACACTGCTTCCTAACCTTTCAACATCAGAAGGGATACTCGCAAAGTTCCCGCTGCTCCTCTGGAGTAGCTGGGGGTAAATCAGTCATGAGCAATGCTTGTACGTGCGCCGTACTTACGTCGAGTAAATCGGCTGCTTGCGATGGAGAAAGTTCGTCATCGAAAATGAGATCTCTGACGGTTTGAACAACCGAGGCCGGATACCGGTTCAGGCTCAATACGGGATTGGTTGGTTTATTGAAAACGTCTGAATCCAGCCCTAACTGCTGCGCAAGCGCTGTTGGGCTACATCTTTCCCATGCCTTTCTTTGATCATCGGTAATGTGCTTTTCATTGCGAAGCCTGTAAAGCATAAATGCATAGCTGACCCTAAAGATATGAGCAAGTTCGATTATCTTGTATTGATCGAGTCGACCTGACCAAGAGGCGTTATCGATTACTCGATTCAAAGTTTTTATGGGCACCAAAAAATGGCTGGCAAAGGAATCCGCAAATGATTCTCTTGGTGACGGATCTTTGTAGATGCTGATTAGTGATCGACAGTTGTAATGGAAAAGAGCATGAGCAAACTCGTGGGCGAGAGTGAATGACTGTCTTCCAAGAGAATTCTGGGCATTCACTAAGATGCAATAACCAAGTTTTCGATGATTATGGAAAGCGCCGGAAATGCCTTGAGCACCGGTTTGCCAGTCGCCTAAATTAGCTTTGCATACAAGAATGTGTTGTTCATCAAGAAACGTATAAACATCTGGAATGGCATCACCTCCTAATCCAAACTCCTTTCTAGCTTCTGCTGCGAGCGTTGGTGCCTGCCGGCCATCCTTAAAATCAGCACCCCGATCAAGTTTCTTGGGTGGTTTTCCGTTATTTCCTGCAGGAATACCCGCCTGCTCGGTTAGGTCCGCCCACGAATCGAGGAAGTCGAACCACCGCTTGAACTCTAAATGAACGGATGGATCTTCAACGAGACCTCGACACAAAACCTCTCGCTCCTCAAGTTGTGGAGTTAATTCAGATTTGCCGAGAAGATAATCAGAAGTGACGCTGTACAAACGGGCTAAGTCTTCGAGTTGCTTTAGTCCAGGAACACGAGTACCTTGCTCCCACATAGATATTGATTCGCGAGGCACATGAAGAACATCAGCTACCTGCTGCTGCGTGAGGCGCGCCTGGGAACGGCATTGTTGTAGTTTTTGACATAGGCTCATTTTTCCTCCTTAAGGGTAAGCACCAAAGATTAACGACATTTAATCTTGATGTTCCATACTTCATTATGACATATTTTAGCTGTAAGTCAAGTACATAGCACCTTTTCGGACTTTTTGTTACGCACTTTACAAGAAGACCGCCTGGCGCTATATTGCAATTGTAGGGCAGAAAACCTGCGCTGCGAAAACCCAGTCACTGAGCCGCTCGACGCAGAGTGGTGAAGGCTGTTTGTTCGCAAAACCGGCAATAGTACTTGAACCACAATAGGAGGTAAAAAATGGAAGCCGTATTACAGCATCTGGGATTTCCAATCGCCGTTGCAATCGTGTTAATTGGATTTGGCATCGCCCGTCGAATCGGAAGTGATGAGGCCATAGAGATGGATGCTTTGCGCAAAGACAACGCGAGGATTGCAAATGAGCTGAGGAAGTATCAACAAGCGGACAAGCCGGGCGCCAAGGAGCCTGACACCGCCGGTAAAAAAGAAAAAGGTGATCGAAATGGCAAAGAAAAAGGTATCTAGGGATGCTGGAAGTGGGAAATTCGTTTCGAAGCAATATGCTGATAAACACCCCAAAACGACAGTCACTGAAACGGTAAAAACGCCTGCGAAGAAAAAAGGAGGGAAGTAGTCTTCGATACACCGATCAAAACAATGAGCAAAACACGGTAGGACCAGCGCGGCGCCTACCGTGTTTTTTGTGATGATAAGCGCATGATTGTGGCTTCAAAACTCAACGCTGCGGTGCGGATCGAGTTCGACAACTTTGTTTTCCTCTTCCTTCGGCTTCTCAAACATTTTCTTGTGAGCAACTTCGCGAGCGGTGCGTTCAGCTTCGTGTGCGGATTGCGCATAGACCTTGCGCGTTGTGCTTACGTCTTTGTGATTGAGAGCGTTGCCGATCACCGATAGGCTTGCTCCGGTCATGGCCATATAAGAACCTAATGTCCGCCTCAAGTCGTGCAAATGGAGATTGTCTATTCGTGCGCGTTTCAGAATGCGCTTCCATCCTTTCTTGGGATCGGTAAGATGCGGGCTCTTTGTGTTTTTGCTATGAAAAACATACTCAAATGATGTTCGACTTTCGAATCGCGCCTTGAGGATCTCCAGCTCCGGACCAGTAAGTAAGATTGTTTGAGCGGTATCATTTTTGGTATCAGGAATTCGCCAGACAGCGTTGTCTAAATCAACATCGGCCCAACGCATTGTGAGCACGTTCATTTTGCGTGCGCCCGTATAGAGGCTGATGAGCACATAGTCTTTGACTTCTTGATTCTCTTCGGCATTGATTGCTTCAATCAAGCGCGGAAGCTCTTCTGCGAAAACGAATCTGTCTCGATGTTTCAATTTGAACTTTGTTATACCGGTAGCTGGATTTTCACAATCAACAAGCTCCCACTGCTTACCTTTATTTATGACGGCGCGCAATAACTCGACTGTCCGGTTAGCGGTCGCTCTGCCATTCTCTTTCCCGAGCTTGTTCACAAGCAGCTGCACCTCGGAGCGCTTGATTGAACTGACCGGACGTGTCTTCCAGTGGTCCAGGTAGCGATAGAAGCATTCCTCGATGACCTTCCACGTTTTGCAGTGCTCGATAGCGTAGCCGTGGAGATATTCTTTGAATAGATCACCCAATGTGATGCCCTCGGTGCCACGTTTTGCGGCTAAAGGATCTTTGCCGGCAGTGACCTGCATGATAACGGCGGCTGCGAGCTGCCTGGCGTGCTCTATGCTCAGACCGGGATTGTTTCCCAATACCTGGAGCGGGTCATCGTCGAAAGCCGGAATTTGCATGGCGTCGGGTTCGTATCGCCCGAGATTGATCCGGATGTTCTTTCCATCTCTCCATTTATAAGCCCAGAAGCTCATTGCACCGGTATCTGACTTCCTGAGAACCAGCCCGTCCACCTTGGCGTCATAGTAGTAATCCCGCTTGCCAGGCGCTACAGCGCGTAGATCTGAAAGTCTAGATTGTGTAAAATTGAAAGAATTGCGTCCCATGTTTTTCACCGTTTTTCAGGCCGTCTCGGAGGAAGTTTTCCCATAATTACTAGCCATTTCAGCCCTTTTCAGGTGTAGTGTAGGTGTAGTATTTTGGTTTATTGGGGTAGCTTTGAGCTACACCCCGAAAACTTCTAGGACCATTATAACACAATTATGGTGCGGGTTTCCAAAGGATAAGAAAACCGACGGAAAAATCGGAAAATTCGATTTTTCGATGGCTACGAACCATGAGGTCGGAAGTTCGAGTCTTCCCGGGCAGGCACTTTTCCAGCCTCCAGTTTTCTTGCCTCACCCCAGCCTCACCCTTTGGAAGATTTTCGCCAGG
>JAJPJO010000367.1 GCA_021324135.1 Pseudomonadota bacterium | reverse complement strand
CCAGTCCGGAGCAGATCCGCGCAGAGGAGATATCGACTACGGCCGACATTTATTCGCTCGGCAGTGTCATGTTCGCAGCCCTGACCGGCAGACCGCCATTTGAAGGTGATACCGCCCTTGATACCGTAACCATGCATCTGGACAATCATCCTCCTCTGGAGCTCCTCGAGCGCGCCGGAGTTTCTGCGAGCTTATGTCAACTTCTCGACCGGCTGCTGAGAAAAAATCCGGGCGAACGTTTGCATAGCATGGCTGAAATTCGCGATCAGCTCATTAACATGCAGAGCGAATCGAGTGGAATTGATCATCGCGAGGCTAAGCTCGAATCTCCGCACGAAAGCGCTAAATCGGCTCAAACAGCTGCATTCAGCAAGCCGCCTCAGCAATGGAAGCCAGCCACTTTGTTATCGGTTTTGATCGGCGGTGCCATCGCGGCAATAGTATTCTTCGCAATAAGACTGAGCGTCTTTCCTGCCGCGACAGGGTCTGGCTCACCGCTCCACGAACCGAGCCAGGGTCGCAAGTTCAACGCTCTCAGAGGCGACATCTTGAATCTGAGAGGCGATCTGGATCGCGAGGATGCCATGGCGCAGCTCCAATACTTTAGCCAGCAACCAGGTGCCGAGAATGTTCACATAATCGACCTCGGAGAAGTTGATCTGGGGGACGAGATGATGCCTTACATCGGACGATTCCGCAATTTGAATGAGCTGCGAATCGATCACAATCACCTTGTCACAGGAGAGGCTTTGAAAGGTTTGGATAAGCTTGAATCCCTGAGGATTGTGCGCCTGAAGGATTGCAGCCAAGTCGGCGATGCCAGCGTCTGGGATCTGATGACGCTCATGCCCCGGTGTTCTTTTGCAGATCGCGAAAAGTCCGTTTTAAACGCGAAGCTCGAGCTTATTGACTCGTTGGGTAAAACGGTCAGTCCGACCAGGGCGCTGATTGAGTACAACAAATGCATTCGAGCGATCGAGGCGCGCCAGGACACGCCCAGTTATGAGGATCTGCCAGGCTTTCTCTATAGAGCGATGAGCTGCAACAAAGTGCTGATGGACCAGAGCAAAGTAGAGCTGTCCAAACCGGGGCTAAGCAAAGAAGCACAGGCGAAGTGCCGCAGCCAGCTAAAGGAGCGCGAAGCAGAGATAGAGAGACTGGCGGAAAAGATTTGCCGGTTTAAGCTGTCAAAGGGTGGAGGGATGGACTGCGCCGATTGGCTGAGTCAGATAGCATATGGAAAACTTGAGGAGCAGCGCTATAACGAAAGCCTGCATGTATTTGAGCATTTCGTACCGCTCTTCCAGAGGCAAAACAAGAATACATTCGCCTCTGCTGTATTGATGACAGATTATGCCGCCACCTTGCTTGCAGTACAAGACTTCATGAACGCTGATAACGTGATTGCTAAGTGCCTGAATATATTCGCGGACAACCAACCTGATCCGGGTACGCGAGAGTATCAGAAGTATGGGCATGCCTGGCTCGTCCTGGGCAAGCTGAGACTTGAGGAGGGCGATTTTGAGGGAGCCAGATCGGCAATCGCGCAAGGCAGGAAATATTTGAGTGGCACCAGCGATGGTGGCTATTTAATCGAGCTCTACAATTGCAACATGCAACTCGTCAATCTTGATGAGTTCAAAGGCGACCATGCCGCAACATACAAAGATCTGGAGCGCGCCGGTACAATTGCCAGGCAATTACATTCCTCCAACTTGCTGGCAGCGGTCAATTCAAATCTGAAAAGATTGAAGGCGTTTCCGCCGTTGAGGGATGATGGACAAGAAGCGATTAGAGATGCGCTTCGCCGAGAACTGGCCTTGCCCGTGTCACAGGCCAGGAGCTGGGATATCGCCGCAGTAATTGCCTCCAGATGTTCGGTTCTCGGTAATACGGGACACCGGGTTGAAGCCGTCAAGGAATACAAAAAAACTCTGGATGCATTTCAAATCAAGAACAAGGACACCCTTGGGGCAGCCTATCTTCATCTGAAACATGCTCAGCTTTTGATCGCCGCCGGAGAGAATGAAAAAGGCAAGGCCGAGCTGATAGAGGCTGCCGATATACAGCGCCGGCATTCTGAGGATGCTGTCAAGCTTGGCTTACCGTGGTTGGGCTCCATTTTGATCGAGCTGGGGCGAGCAGAACAGGGACTCAAGAACTTTTCCGGTGCCAGGACCGATTTCGAGTCAGGACTGAAGTCCCTCAGCGCGAAAAACGACACGCAAACGATGCAGCTTAGATGCACAACTTATCTGGCTTTAAGCGATATTCATAAACGCGATGGCAATTGGGCGGCGGCTAAAAATGACCTGCAGAACGCCGCGAAGCTGGCGCATAAGATCAATAACGACTGGTTGGCACGAGCGACCAAGATCAAGTTGACGTTCTTGAACGTGGCTCAGTCTGAGCATCACTGATAAGGATCAGAAGAATCGCGCCAGGCACTCATAGGACAGTGTATCCCTGCCTGCGCAGCGAATCCGCGGCCGATGAGGCTCTCTGCTGAACAGAGGTCCATCCGCCGTCGGCAGCGCGTCCCCACTGATTGTCTTGCAGAATGCGAACGCTTCCATCAGGCATCAATTTGGCGGCGTTATCGGTAAACCAGTGCGGACCAACCCAATCCAAGACAGGATAGCGGCCGCTCCACTGCAATTGTTTGGCAAGATTGTCGGTCATCGGCCGGGCGATGTTGGCGGCACTGGGCAGGTCTTTTCTCTGATTAATCGCGCTCATCGGTGTGCCGGTCACTCTGGCTGTGAAGTCTTCGACATGCCGGAATGTGCTGCAAGGGAGTAGTTTCCCTGCCAGCCAGGTTGTCACCGCATCTGGTATCTGCTTTGTGTCGTAACAAATTTTGGCGTTTTCCATACAAAGACTCTGAATCGCCTGGCTTGCCCAATTGCGCGTGCCATCTTGAATGAATTGGCCGGGCTGCGGCTGCTTGCCGTCCTTCAAATAGCTCCAGCGCTGCTCCTCCGCGCCCGGTTGCAGATTTGGTTTCAGGGTGCGCGTGGCGTCCTCTTTGTCGAGCCACTTGTTCTCCACATAGCTGAACGCATTTCCATGCGGTGTGCGATATTGTCCGGTTTGAATCAATTGCCTGAGCATGTTCATGTACTCATCCGGTCTTCTTGCTGCAATGTACTTCTCGCCTGATGTCGGCCCGCACGTCGTGTACGATCCCTGATCGATACCGGTTATGTCGGAGATGTTCCTCAAGCCCTCGATGACAAACTTGCTGACATTTTTCTGATCGGCAAAAGGACCGACACCTTTGCTCCGTAAAGCCTCTGCTGCCGTCCTGTAGGCGCTTGCGATCTTTTCATCATCAGGGATTGCATCGGGATCGTAGTGCAATAGATCCAAACGCTCGGCCATAGTTTTTGCGGTCGGGTACTTACCCATGTTTTTTGACAGCTGACGAGCCTCGACAATGCCTGACTCAAACTTGTTCAGTATATTTTGCATAGTCGGGTTGCCATGCCCCAATCGTTTCAGCTCAGCTTCCAGATCATGGCGGGCTTCTCTTATAGGCTCGGATTTCGATTCAAGGGCGCCTTCTGAATTCTTCTCGAAGGTCGTTTCTTTACGGGCGGACGGTCGCTCGGTACGACCACCTGTGAGATTGGCTGCGCCTTTACCCCAGGTTTCATTGACAACGCCCCTGAAGTCCGGCCTGGCACCTCGAGTGGATGCCTGAGTTATGGCTTGATCTAGCGGTGCGCGCTCTCCACCCATGGCTTGTAAACTCGATAGAAACGGGGTTCTTCGAAGAGTACGAAAAACTTGTGAGAATGTTGTGAGATAGCCGTGGCTCAGGCGCGCGAACGCTAATTGCCGTTGTTGAGCCGTTTCACTTCAGCGGTCAGTTTGGGAACCACCTCGAAGAGATCGCCGACCACGCCGTAGGTGGCATGCTTGAAGATAGGAGCTTCGGGATCTTTGTTGATTGCCACGATCACTTTTGATGATGACATTCCGGCGAGATGCTGGATTGCACCGGATATGCCGCAGGCGATGTAGAGTTGCGGGCTGACCGTTTTTCCCGTCTGCCCGACTTGATGCTGGTGATCGATCCAACCGGCGTCGACGACTGCCCGTGAGGCACCGAGGGCGGCACCAAGCGCATCGCACAAATCCTTCAGCATGCCCCAGTTTTCGGGGCCTTTGATTCCGCGTCCGCCCGAGACGATGATTGAGGCCTCGCTGAGCTCGATCTTTTGACCTTCGGATTTATGCACATCAATCGCCTTAGCCCGCACCTTATCCGGTGCAGCGCCCAGGTCTTCGACGGGGGCGCTGTGGGAGGCATCAGGGTCGATGAGAGGGAAAACGTTCGGTCTTATTGTAATGAATGCAATTGGATTATGGATTTCGAATTGACCGAAGCATTTGCCCGAATACATCGGTTTGACGGGACTGAGTTTGTCGCCTTCCACATCAAGACGCATCACATCTGAGATCAAAGGAGCATCGAGCCTGGCCGAGGCGCGCGGCAGGAAATCTTTGGCCATGGCGGTTTGGGCTGCAAATACATAGCGAGGGTCGGCTTTCTTAACTGCTTCAACCACGGCAAAGGCATACGCTTCGGCCGAGTAAGTGCTGTAATCGCCGCCTTCGGCAACCAATATCTTAGCGGGCTTGTATTTGCTCACTTCGCCCGCCAGTCCCTTCGCGCCGTTACCGACGATAAGCGCCGTTACTGACCCACCGGCAGCGGCCGCTTGCCGGCTGGCTTCCGAGAGAGCTTCAAGACTTGCCTTGCGAACGTGCCCGTCGCGTTGTTCGATAAAAACCAGAATTCCTTGAGCCATTTTTCTTCTCCTGAGATTTATTCAAAAGTTGTTTAGAGAACGTGCGCTTCTTTTCTCAACAGATCGACCAGCGTTTTCACCTGAGTCTCGACGTCGCCTTCGAGCTTCCGTCCTTGCTCTCGCTGTGGTGGCATCATAATCTCTTTTACCTTCACCTTCAGTTTGTCAGCGCCGACCTCACCCTTGATGCCGAGTGCGGCGGCATCTTTTGTGGTGATCTCTTTGCGGCGAGCCGCCATCACTCCCTTGATGGACGGGTAGCGGGGCTCATTCAATCCTTTCTGGGCGCTGAAAACCGCCGGCAGCGTGCCTTCGATCAGCTCATGCGCGCCTTCGATTTCACGCTCAGCCTTGAATTTGTTGCCTTCGATCTCAAGTTTCATGATCAAGGTCGCTTGCGGCATATCGAGCAGCGCTGCCAGAGCCGATGGCACCTGGCTGTTGTCTCCGCCGACTCCCTGTTGGCCGCAAAGAACCACGTCATAAGCACCGTCCTTGATGGCAGCGGCCAGAACCTTCGCCGTACTGAGCGGATCGAGCCATTGAAAATCGGGGTCCTCGAGATGGACGGCACTGTCTATGCCTCGAGCCAGGCTGTCGCGCAAAACATCCACAGCTTCCTTGCCGCCACCGACGGTAAACACTGTCGTTTCCCCGCCGTTTTTTTCCTTGAGCTTGATGGCTTCTTCAATGGCAAACTCGTCGTAAGGGCTGGTAACGAAGCGCACGCCATTGAGGTCGATGTTCTTCTTGTCCTGAGCAACGGCGATTTTTGTTTCCGTGTCCGGAACGCACTTCACACATACTGCGATCTTCAAGGCTTGGTCCTCCGGCAGCTTGACTAGTCTTCCAAATACCAAATTCTATTTGGTACTTTGAGAAAAGCCCGATTTTTACCAGATTCCTTAATTCCCTGGCTAAAACTTACTTGAAAACCTTCAATATCATCAGTCGGGTGTTATTCAGGTCTCCGCGCAAGCCAATGGCGGAGCTTGTCCTGGAGCTCGCTAAGGGTGAATGGTTTAGCAAGAAAGTCATCCATTCCGGCTTCCAGACATTTTGCCCGGCTCTCTTCACTAACGTGTGCTGTAATGGCGATAATGGGCACACGGCTCCTTTGATCGCCTAAGCTCCGTATGCGCTTGGTACACGAGCATCCGTCCACCTCAGGCATTCTAAAGTCCATGAGAATGATGTCGAATGTGAACATCTCCAGGGATTTCAGAGCCTGGTGGCATGTAGGCGCTATATGAACGGCAATGTTGAGGCTATCGGCCAGCAACCCCATCAACCTTTGATGTGTTTCGTCATCGTCGACGACGAGCACGAGCGGCTTGGATTCCGTCTCGATTTCTTTCAGGGAACTGCTTGTGTCCGTCTCCATTTTGAATCATAGATGCTCTACAGGCAGGGCGGACTAATTTCAAACTTGCTGTGCCTTCATCGGATCAGCTTTCCGTGCCCGATTTTTTCTTAGACTCCGGGCAAAAATCGAGCACATCCGAGTTCCCGCCGCCGGGAATGGAGTCTTGAGCTCGCTGTCGCAGAATTTTCACTTGCTTGAATATTTGTTGCGCCAAGTCTTCTCGGCAATGTTCCTTGAAATAGTGCGCGAGCCACTCAAGCTCCCGCAATGGCTGTGCATTTTGATGTTCGTTTTGCTTCGCGTTTTGCTTCATGTGCTTGGCGGGCCTGTGTCCCGTACCGTTGAACCGACTAATCAGAGTCTCCAAAAATCTCTATAGCAAAATAAAACGAATTGATGTCGCAAATCTATGCCGACATCCAGAAAATATGAGCATTCGGACCGATTGGCGATTTGAAGATTTGTTGCTTATTCGCCGCAACTAGGCCCGCTATGTGACAGATAGACGCCATAAGAAATGTTCAACTTGCTCAATTTGAAAGCTAACATCAAGAAAACGTTCTATTACGGATGCATTGGTCGTGGCATGCTCGGAGACCCTGGCTGTGTAAAACGAACCGCCACCCGCCAGGGCAAAAGGCACAAGAAGCTGATCGGTCAGATGCTCGCCGACAGCCGCCTTGCTTTGCAGATAGACACCGGCCTCCTGGACGAGCCTTTCGGCGACCAGCTCCGCCGAAACGCCGCGGGCTCCGAGACTGGAAAAGGTTTCCGTAATAGACGGTGGCGCACCGCGAGTGGTGCCGGGACCGGATTGACCTGAACCGTCATCGGAGAGGTGGCTCGTTACAAAAATGAAAGCCGCGTTTCCCTGTCCGGGTGAATTGGTGGCTGATACTACATGCGGTGAGCGCGGTCTGGGACGGACCTGCTCGATCACCTTGAGTTCTCTTCTGGCGATGTGGTCAGGCAAATTGACGAGCAAGACGGATGCCGCCAGCACCGGCTCACCGCGGCGCGCGCCAATATCGAGCGGCAATAGTTTGCCGCAGGGCTCGATCTGCGCCCGCACCTTTCCGCCCCCCTTCGGATAAAAGCCGAAGCTCTCCAGCTCCATGCTTACCTTCACGCCCATGCAAGCCAGGATGGGGAGGAAGGTTTTTTCCAAAAATTCGAAGGGAGGCGCCAGAGGGTTATGAGT
>JAJPJO010000158.1 GCA_021324135.1 Pseudomonadota bacterium | reverse complement strand
GACTCGGTTGCCGTCGATAATTCGGTCCTTCAAAACATCTTCGATATTGGCCGCAACCGCTCGCTTCGACATGGTATCGCCGCTGGTGCTCTTCCGTTTATAATAATCAAGAAGAGCGAACAACGGATCATAGGATTCGTCGCGTTCATCAAAAATCAGGCGGCGATGGTACTCGCGCTCCTCCTCTTCAATCTTGAAGAGCGGCAGAATCTTTTGAGCGTTCACTATAGCAAGATCCAGTCCATATTCGACGGCGTAGTGCATGAAGACGGAATTCAGCGTTTGGCGAATTGCCGGATCGAATCCGAACGAGATGTTGCTGACACCAAGTATGGTTTTAACACCAGGCAGCTCTTCTTTGATGCTTTTAATCGCCTTCAAAGTTTCCAAACCGAGCTTGCGGTCTTCTTCATTGCCTGTCGAGAGGGTGAATGTAAGCGCATCGAAGATCAAATCGTGCGGAGCCAGCCCGGCTTCGGTGGTTAGTTTATAAATTCGCCGCGCGATCTCCAATTTGCGATCGGCTGAGCGTGCCATGCCTTCCTCATCAATGGTGAGCGCGACGGTGGCGGCGCCGAAGCGTGTTATCAGCTCGACCTTGCGCATCATGCTCTCTTCGCCGTCCTCGAGGTTGATCGAGTTGACGATCGGTTTTCCCGATATGCATTCGAGCGCCGATTTCAGCACGGGATATTCAGTGGTATCGACCACCAATGGGATCTGGATCTCGGTGTTCAAACGTTTGATCAGCTTGACCATGTCCGAGACTTCGTTGCGCCCGACATAGGCGGTACAAACGTCGAGCACATGCGCGCCTTCGCGTTCCTGATCGCGAGCCATCGCCACCATGCCGTCGAAATCTTCTTTCTGCAGCAGTTGTTTAAATTTGCGGCTGCCGTTTGTATTGGTTCGCTCGCCTACGATGAGCGGCGGATTATCTATGTTCAGCGCCACGCTCGTGTAGATGCTTGATACAGCTGGCGTGATCTGAGGATCTCGTCGGCGCGGTTCCATTTCGCCGACCACCTCGACCACGCGTTTCAAATGATCGGGAGTGGTGCCACAACAACCACCAATGATATTTACCCCCTCATCAAGAGCAAAATGCTTCAGGGCGCTGGCAAGCGCGTCAGGGGTAAGCTTGTAGACCGTCTGTCCATCAACGTTTTCGGGAAGTCCTGCATTTGGCAAAACGGAGACAAAGCGATCGGTATTATGTGTAAGGTAGTGGACGGGATCGAGCATCTCGGCCGGACCGGTGGCGCAATTGATACCAATCACGTCTATGGGAAACGCGGAAAGCGTTGTCAGCGCGCAGCTAATGTCAGAACCAACCAGCATCGTCCCGAGCGGCGGAGCTTCGATGGTTACCTGGGCGATAATAGGCAAGCGTCGCCCGATTTTCTTGAAGTAATCGAGTATGGCGATGATTGCCGCCTTTGCCTGCATAAGATCCTGTCCGGTCTCGAACTGCAGAACGTCGACGCCACCATCTATGAGACCACTCACCTGGGCATAGTAAGCGTCCTTCATATCGGCGAAGCTTATGTGCCCGAGTGAAGGAAGCTTCGTAGTCGGTCCGATGGAGCCCGAGACGAAGCGGGGTTTGTCGGCGGTCGAGTAAGAGGATGCTACTTCGCGGGCTAATTGAGCAGCCTTCTTATTCAACTCATAGGCGCGCGCAGCCAGATCGAACTCGGCAAGCACAACAGGCGATCCGCCGAATGTATCAGTCTCAACCGCATCGCATCCGGCCTTCAGGTACGACTCGTGGATCTCTTGAATGACATCTGGACGGCTTTCAACAAGTATCTCAGGGCAATTCTCATAACCATGGTAATCATCGAGGCTGAGATCGTACTTGTGTATGGACGTTCCCATCGCCCCATCGAAAATGAGGACCTTCTCTTTTATTCGGCTCAGAAAGTTTTTTTCCATCGGGGCGCCGCGCCATGGCTAGTGACTCATGCTGACAAAGCCGTTTTGCCTTACGACATCCTGGCCGGCGCTGCTCATGCAAAACTCGGCAAATTGCTTGGTGGACGGTTTGGCATTGCTGTCAAAAAAGATGTACAGCGGACGGCTGAGGGGGTAGTTGTTAGTCGCGGCTTCTTTGCTGGGTGCCACGGCTGGAGATGTTTTCAACAATTTTATTTTTAACAGCTTTACCTTGCTCTTGGACGAAACAGCATAGCTCAATCCTACATAACCGACGGCGTTTTTGTCAGAGGCGACGGTTTCAATCAAAGCTTCATGAGAATTGAAGATCTTTGCTGACTTTGCATAGGGGGAGCTGGGCGAGTCCTTTGCCGAGCCTCTCTCTTTCAAAACGTGCTCCGTAAAATATTTCGAGGTTCCTGATCCCGGCTCGCGCACGCAAACATCAATCGGCACCTTCAACTTTGGATCGATCGCCGACCACTCGCTAATCTTTCCTGTAAAGACGTCTTTCAACTCATCCATAGAAATCTCATCTATAGAAAGGGCTGGATTGACTATGACTGCAATCGAATCCATGGCGACGATCTCACGACTGAGATGCATGCTCTTGCTGTGAAAAGACTGATTCTCAGCCGGAGTAAGATCACGCGACGAAGCGGCAACATCGGTCCGCTGCTCCAGCAGCGCCTGAATCCCCGCTCCTGAATCGGCGGTCGTAACCGACACCGGGATGTCAGGATGCAACTTCATAAACTCCTTTTCCCAGGCAGTCAGCAGAACCGTCATGGTGTCGGATCCTTCGACCGATACCATGGGGGTCAGGCTGCGCGGATCAGAGGAGGCGGTTTTACCGCAAGCCGCAACGAGCATCACGCAAACACTAAAGAAAGCAATTAGTACTGTTGAATTCGGCTTCAGCAAAGCTGCTTGCTGGCTCGCTCTCTTTGCCATGTCGCTTGCTCCGGACGCTGCACAGCCAGATCATACGCTCTTATGACCGTTTCAGCGATATAAAAAAACTGAGCAGATAAGCCGGCCCACTTGCTCCTGACTGAATATGGAGATGATCGAAGGACACAGAGGAGATTACAATCTTTCACATTTCATGGTTGGAGCGCAGCGCGGGGATTGCAATCAAATTCGCTTCGCCGAACAAGCAAATGCCACTTCATGGGCGCGTATTGTGAATATCAATAGGCTTTCGGCGACCTCCGCACCCTCTTTGATCAATGAAGAAGCTCATGGATACAAGGTTTTGCAGAACGCCGCTCTACACCGTCTGGGATGGGAATTCCACCATAGCCCCACTCCGCTAAAGGCTGTATAAACAGGGCAGGTCGAGGTGGTTCATGCATAGCTCGCTGTCTAGTCATATGATCGTTCCAACTTCGCTCGCCCTGGTCACGATGCTCGTGACAGGCAGCGGTAAGAAGGCGCATGCCGCCGAGCGACGCCCGGTGAGCATAACGGTCGGCTGCATAGAGTACAAGAATTGGGAAGAGAATCTGGTTCGAAACAATCCCAACCTCCGCCACTATCATTGGAATCCTATATATTCAAATGTTCAGGCAGTTCATCTGGTCGGGCCCATGAATCCGCCGCCCATGCGCGGAACCTGGGGACCCAAGAAGCAAGGGACGCCTCCTGGTTTTCCAAAGGAGAGGCCGCTCTTCTACAAGAAGCCGACCACGCCGCACTTCGCTTACAACCCGGGCATCTACAAGAAACCGGTTCACATGGTGCCGCAGCGCAGCACAACGACGACCGGAGCCTATGTGCACGTAGCAGCCGGCACAGACCTGCGAGGCAAAATGGTGCCGCAGCAACCAAATCTTTTTGCCGCTCAGGATATGCAGCAGAGCAAATCTGGTTTGAACGGCAAACTGAAACCGCACCAGCCCGGTCTGATCGCTCATGGCAAGAAACTGAGTGTTCCGGGCGACAAAAAAGTGCATGGAACGCTTGCCCACAAAGATGTTTCCGGGCAATTGATGCATAAAGATGTTCAAGGACAACTGGTAGCACAGGCGGTATCAGCCACTTTTACCGGCAACACAGCCAAAATGATGGATGACACGGGCGCCCGCATCTACTATCCCTATGCAAGCTCTCACGCAGACAATGTCAACAACAACTTGTCGCGATCGAACGTAAACGGTCGAGTATCAAATAAGCGCATACAGTTACGCAACTATTAGATCCTCAAAACAGCTTCCACTTGACTGGTATTGCCTTGCAAAACTAAACCGATATCGGTTTAGTTTCGAGCTATTAGCAGGTGGGGGTTTTCGGGGTTGTGGAGTGTTCGACAGCTGCTTGGCATCACTCCCGATTTGCCTGCCCCAAAAGCAACCCATCAATTGCCACCGAGGTTCCAAAGACCCAGCGCCAGACTTTACATATACAAGTGATACTGAAACAATAGCGCCCATAGAAAGAGACCGGGTCCGCGCCGATTTTTGCGTCTCAATTGTCTCTCGGCGGTCTGGATCGCTTGATGTTCGTTATCGCATGATGCAACGGCCGAATCGGAAGGGTCGTAAGCACAAAGTCTTGATATGGGAGGGCACTCAATGGCGACTAAGCAATCTTCCACGCATCTCTACACCACGAGGATTGATCTGCAAGAGACCACTCGGGAAAAACTGGTTCAGCTTCTCAATGAAACCCTGGCTGCCGGCACAGATATTTGGAGCCAAGCCAAACAAGCTCACTGGAATGTGAAAGGCAAAGATTTCTATCAACTGCATCTTCTTTTCGACGATGTAGCCGATGCATTGTATGAGCACATCGATACGATTGCCGAACGCATCACCACACTTGGTGGCATCGCTTATGGAACAGTAAGAAATGCAGCCCAAAATTCTTTTCTGGCAGAATATCCCAATACCGAGCGTATGCATGAGGAAGATCACCTGATCGCTCTTGCCGATCGCCTGTCGACTTATGGAAAACATCTGCGCCACGGCATCGACGTCGCCGGCGAATTGGGCGATCAGGATACGGCTGATCTATACACGGAAGTCTCTCGCGAAGTGGACAAGAAACTCTGGTTTATCGAAGCCCACTTGCAGAAACAAAAATAAACGAGCTAATGCGATTTTGCACTCATTAGTTTGAGCGCCCGGGCGCGTGCCTTCTTTATCGCTTCGCTATCTTCCGATCCGAGCTTCAGAGCCGCGTCGTAGTCCGCAATCGCTTTTTTGTAGTCGCCGAGCTTGGTGTAAATATCGGCTCGCGATTTGTATGCATCATCGTCAGCCGGGGCGATGGCAATAACTTGAGTGTAATCATCGATCGCTTTTTTGAATTGCTTGAGGCGCTCGTACAGCTCAGCCCTGAGCAGAAAGGCGCCCGCGTCCTTGGGCTGCGCGCCTATGACGTGGCTCAAGTCGGCAATCGCCTTATCTGTTTCGTGAAGCGATTCATAGCAGCGCGAACGAGCAATGTAAGCGTCCCAGAATTTGGGATTGATCTTGAGCGCCCAGTCGTAGTCCTTGAGAGCCGCCTGGTAATTACGGAGCTCGGCATTGATCTCGCCGGCACCAAGAGCTGCTTTAAATTCTTTTGGATCGAGTTCGAGCACCTTTTCAAAATCTTTGAGCGCCAGATCGTATTTTTTCAGAGTAGCAAAACAGTTGGCTCGCAAGAAATAAATATCTGCGACATTCACAACCTGATCGTCGGCATAGGTAAACTTGTCGCGCAATCTTCCAGTGTGGGCGGCGTATTTGAACATTACTAACGGCGGATTGATTTCTATGATTTTGCTCAAATCGGCGATCGCCTTCTCCGGCTGCTTCGTCTCCCGATAGCAGTCGGCGCGCAAGTACAATGCCGGCACCAGATTTGGTTTTAATGAGAGGAGGCGGTTAAGCACCTTGATGCACTCAGGCATCCTCATCAGATTGTTGAGGCAAAGAGCTTTGAAGAGAAGAGCTCTAAGAGAAGTCGAGTCCAGCGCCAAAGCTTGATCGCAGCAAGCAATCGCTTTCTCCACGCCGGCTCCTTCCCTGGCTTGAATCGCTTGCCGCAGAAAACGGTCGGCTGCGATGTACCTCTCATCTTTTTTCGCTTCGTTTTTTTTGCCCAGAAGAAGAAGCGCTTTAGCTCGGTTTTCATAGTCTCCTGTAAAATTCATGTCCACCGGATATGGTGTCTCATCTTTCAAAGCAATGTTGATATCATCGAGACCCTTTTTGTAATCCTTCATCATGAAAAAACAGTACGATCGCGTCCGCCGAGCTTGCAGATTCTTTGGATCGATTGCCAGAGCTTTGGTGCATTCCGTTCGCGCGTCAGCAAGGCGGTTCATCGCCAGGTACAGCCGGGCGCGCTCACAAACGTAGTAAGAGTTTTTATTGTTTTTTGCCAGCACTTCATTGATCAAGAGTAGTGCTTTGTTCCGATCCTCACGATCGAAGGTCATGAGAAACTCTTCGTACTTATTCATCGACGCACTCGCATACGCGAAGGGAGCAAAGCAGGCGCCGAGCGAATAAGCGAAGACCAGGCAAAGCAAAAACCAGACCGAAGTCTGGCTCAGCCTGCATTCAGCCCTTCGTCTCAGCGCGCGTTCAACCCTTTGCCTCAGTGAGCACAGGCACTCTTTCAAGAGCTTGTTCGAGATCTTCGATAAGGTCATCTTTGTCCTCGATACCCACTGAAAGCCTTACCAGCCCATCGACAATTCCCCGCGCTTCGCGAACTTCCTTTGGAATGGAGCCGTGCGTCATGGAGACAGGATGGCATACAAGTGACTCGACTCCTCCCAGACTCTCGGCTAATGCAAACAGTTTGGTCGATGAGGCAAATTTGTTGGCATTCGCCAGTCCACCTTTTACAACTATTGATACCATAGCGCCAAAGCCGCGCATTTGCCGTTTTGCCAGGTCGTGTTGCGGATGGTCCTTCAAACCAGGGTAAATCACCCTCTCCAATGCCTTATGCCCGGAGAGGAACTCGGCTACCGCCCGCGCGTTTTTCTCATGCGCTTCCATCCGAACGGCCAGTGTCTTCAAGCCACGCAGAACCAGGAAGCAATCCATCGGACCGGGCACGCCGCCAACTGCGTTTTGATGGAATTTAAGTTTCTCATACACTTCCTGATCGCTCGTCAGAATAGCACCGCCGACGACATCACTGTGGCCACCGAGGTATTTCGTGGCTGAATGAACGACTATGTCGGCCCCGAGCGCGAGTGGGTTTTGCAAATAGGGGCTGGCGAATGTGTTGTCGACGACGCTCAACAGTTTCTTCGATCTGGCCAGGGCGGCAATAGACTTAATATCGACAATTTGCAAAAGCGGGTTAGTCGGCGTTTCCAACCAGATCATCCGGGTTGATTTATTGATTGCCTTCTCAATGTTCTCGATTTTGCGCGCGTCGACAAAACTGAATTGCAGACCATAGCGAGTCAAAACCTTGTCGAAGAGGCGAAACGTTCCACCATAAACATCCTCGCCGACAACGACGTGATCGCCCTGGGACAAAAGATGCATTATGTTCT
>JAJPJO010000120.1 GCA_021324135.1 Pseudomonadota bacterium | reverse complement strand
GATTTCTGGCAGTAGCTGATGTTGGCTGCCATAAGACACCTGCGCTGTTCTTTTTGTGTCGCCGGCAGTAGTGGCACGTCACCTGACGCACCAGACGAATAAGCAGAACCCCTCACAGGTCCTAAACCTGGATAAAGAGTTTTTGTCTACTCGGCGGTATGAAGAACTGCTTGGCTGAAGGAAGAGAGACGCAATAAGAAAACAGCGAGATAAAGGTACAGTTTTAACGCTCTAATAGAAAGCATAAATTCATCGAGAGAGAGAACAGCTTTAATACCGTAGAAGCTCATGAGGTTAACCATTCAGAGTTTTGATATTGTCAAGACACTCTATCGTTTTCGATAAACTTCTGATCATTGCCAGGTAATAGTTAGCGCACGTTGCGTGACGTTTGCTGAACGGGCCGCGCCGTCATCATTGACAAGTCTGACGGGCGCGAGCTTTTGAGATCCTTGCCCGGCTGAGCATTTGCTTGTTGGTGTCAGGCAACCTCTTGAGATCGCCTCGTTACATTTTGGTATCGAATGCGGTGCAGATATTGGCTATGGGAACACCATATCAAAGGTTTTTTCCTTCACAAGCTCAGGCATTTTGCCTCGTCTATTCATTAACTTGAATGCGCTTCACGCTTACGAACACTGAGAAAAAACGACCGATACCACCCGAGGCTAATCTGCCCAACCGTTGATTTAAACTTCGACCGCTTGCGGTGGGAGTTGGCTCGGGTGGTTGTCGCATCCAGGCTGCGTTGGCTTGGAATCGGTGTTCGTGAGCTCCACCTTGAAGAGGAGAAGCTATGAAAGCAAGAACGACCCTGCTCGGCGCTGCCCTCATCGTGGCGCTGATCACCTCCCTGAGCGCCGGCATCGCCCGCGCCGATCGGCCGAAGGTCGAGGAGGAAAAAGGCGCTCCCGGCTCGGGCATCAAGAAGATTGTCCATGTCTACCGCGAAACCGGCGTGCTGCCGCCCAACGGACCCGCATGGCTCGAGACCAACCGCGAAATCGTCTTCGACAACGGCACGACCGAGTCGCAGGCCTTCCATGATGACGGCAGGACGATTTGCTACAGCCGGCTTGCCGATGCCACCGGATTGACGACGCGCTACACGGAGTACGATAAGTCCGGCGTGCTCATGGAGGATATCGTGCATGAGAAAAACGGCAGCCGCTCCGTTTACATCAACGTTGATACCATCCGCGGTGCCAGCAAGGATGTGGAGCTGCAACTCGGGGACCGGGTCTCTGTTGTCTACACCGTCGAGCCGTGGCCCGGCGGTCGCAGAGACGAAGCCAGCGTGAAAAACGCCACCGCCTTGCGGGCCGCGCCTGCTGCTTCGTCCCTGCCTAAAGGGGCCAGGGAGATCGCCGGCTTCACCACCTGTGGTGCGGTGAAGACCAGGATCCTGGTGAAGTCCACTCTGATAACGGCGGGCGGAGCCAGCCGTCACGGCTATCCTCCCAGAAGCTCGACGTACACTGCCACGCTCAACCTCAACATCAAGCCGACCCCGGTCAGCTCGACCGTCGTGGCCGAGGGCGTCCACAGCGCAATCAGGACTCACCTGAGGCAGGTGATCAAAAGCGATGCCGATTTGAAAACGCTCTGGGGCAATCATGCTGCCCGTTTCTCCGCTGCCCCGCCATTGCCTAAGGTCGATTTCAGCAAGGAGATGCTGATCGTTCTTTTCCTTGGTGAGCGCGGCACCTCCGGGTACACCGTCAAAATCGATAAGGTCGAGGATGACGGGCAGAATCTGGTCGTTTCATACAGGGAAGTGAAGCCGCCGCCCAATGGACCGGTGCTCAACATGACGACCCAGCCGTTTGTGATCGTGTCGGTGCCTCTGTCCGCGAAGCCGGTGCGCTTCGAGCGCTTGCCGTAAAGCGGCGCTTCTGCACAAACATGATTCGCTGCTGCGCGAAGGGCTTCGGCCGTTTCGCGCAGCAGCGAAAAATCAAGGCTGAGCGCCTTGGCGCAACTAGGGCGAGGACTCCTTATTTGAACGAGCAGCGAATCGACTAATAATTGAGTTAGTTGCGGCGAAGCCCAACATTATTACCGCAAGCATGAGAGGCAGCGATGATTTGATTATCTTCACAGCGTTCACAGGATGATGACCCGAGAAAAAGATGGCGGCAATTATGGCACCAGAAACGCATAATATGCCGACACTTGTAAGGAATCCAATCCTGTTGGCCCGGTTGATCGTCTTTGCGGCTTCAGGTAGATCACGAATCTCCGCGCATCTAATGCGCCATGTGCTCAACCCGAGAACAAGACCTCCAGCAAGTTGTAAAACGCCTCCCAACAGCAACGGGAAATCGCTGTTCCCCAAACCTGAGTCGTCCAGCTTCAAGCCATAAAGGTAAAGTATCGAACCCGCACATAGTGTCACCAGTCCGGCACCGAGCATCCTTGCATTCGTACCCTTGTCTTTTGTGACCATCTCAATTTCCTCTCCTGTGTCGGCGTATTGATTACCAGTTTAGAGGGGCGCCCGTTTCAGAATGCTACCGGATTTGTTTCTGCTTTGTTTCAACGCTTCGCTGATAACCAAAAAGATGTGAGGCTTCCGAGGTGGATGTAGCAAACGCGCAGCAGCGAAAAAGTCACACTTAAGGAACATTTTGACGTTACAATCATTCCTTGCCTCAACCCTTAGTAAAACTGAATATTTCAGCTCGACCGAGCAGGCTCCGTCTTTGACGGTGATACCGTCGGCGGTGCCAGTCATTGGGCTGAAGATTCATCGTACCCGCATAGTGTTCCGCGCCATCTGAACTGCCTCAGTGTCAGCATCCTGACGCCTGGAGGAGCGAGCGCGTACATATGCGGATTTAGCTGGAGGGATGAAGTTATGGTAAATGATGCAATCGCCAATAATGCGCCGGGTGATGGTGCTGCCGCAAAACCGGCCCGTGGTTCGGATCAGCAGCCCCGGCATGATTTTGTCAGTCTTTTGAGGGATCAAACGCCAAGCACGCGTTCTACTACATCAAGGCTTGGAGCGCCGCAGGAGCAGCCTGCCAACGGAATACTCGAGTTCGGTCAAGCGAATTACGGACGCTTCGCTCAAGCAGATCAAAACATGGTGGCGGCTCTGGGACCAGGCGAGAGAGCCGGTCAGCCAGGAGGCGATGGACGCCGCCAGCCAGGTCAGCCGGGCGACCAGCCTCGCGCCGCTGAGCAAGGAGCGCCGCAATGGTGGGGAGCGACGAGACCCGGGCAAGTGGTCAGAGACGAGGCAGGGCGAGTAATGGGCGCCAGATATGCCGATGGCTCCGGTGCGGCGGTGCAGCGAGATGCCCAGGGGCGCATCACCGGTGGTGCCACATATGATGCTCAGGGGCGCGTCACCAGCCAGCTCCAGGCGAGCGACACATTCAGGCTCAATATGAAAGATGACGGCACTCTGGAGCAGAGCCGTTACCGGGCTACCGAGTTGCCCGGACATGGAATATACGACAGAACCGGCAGACAGATTGGTCGCACCGGCTCCACTATGTTTGATCATTTGACTACCGAGAGCACGCGACCGGATGGCACGCGCAAGATCGAGGATCATAAAAACGGCACGATCACCGAGATTGGCAAAGATCGAATCAAGCAAACGTACAAAGACGGCAGCAGCCGCGAGGTGCAAACTGACGCTGCCGGCGTGGCAAACCGCACTACATACACGGCGCGTGACGGGCGCACCGAGACATGGGTGCGCGAGCCGAACAGCGATACCTGGTACCAACCGGGCGACACCGAGAAGAAAAATCCCTGGACCGGAACTGTCAACGCCAGACCGGACGGCAGTATCACCGAGGTCAACTCTCGCACCGGCATGGAGCGAAGAATCTCACCAACCGGAGAGATTCGCCACTTCGACCGCGAAGGTGCCGAGCACATCAAAGACAAGTATGGCGAAACGCAAATTCGCATCAAGGACGGCAAGTATCTGGTGACCGGTCCTGACGGGAAAGAACGAGAGTACGTGGAAGCGGCGCGCCACGAGCAAACGCCCGGCCGTCCCACGCATGGCACCAACGGCGGCAAGATCGAAAACAAGTCCGATCGACCGATATTGGCACTGGGCAAAGCGCCCGGCTACGAAGGAAATCCGCATGGAGACGGGTTCTTGAGAATCGTTCCGCCGGGGCGAAGCACCACTCCGCAAGAGACAGATTATGACGGCGTGGTTACCGATTCACGCTTCCAGCCTGTGACGCTGCCGGACGGCAGAGTGCTCATGCCGGCTAAAGTCGATGCCGATGCTAAATGGACCAAGATCTCCGATACCTACACAGGCACCGTCACTAGAGAGAACGGTGAAATCCGCGTCGGCAGCCCCGATTGGACAAGTCTTTTGGGCGTCAGACCGAATCACGATATTTCTGAATACACAGGCGGGGTAAGCGTCCGGCCGCAAAGATGGGGGCAACGTCGAGCCGAGCGGGATGAATAACGCCATTGCTCTCCTGGCTTTGCCAATCCAGACTGTCAGTTCTGTTTGGCAAGCCAGGCGTTTAGGCGCATTTTTGTCGCTATGATATGCTGTAATAAAGGGAACGGTTAAAAAATCCGCCGGGAATGATGATGGTTTGACACCACCACTCCCGACGGACAGAAATCAGCGGCAGCCGATTGCTTGTTTCAAGCCGCCAGCTGCTTGTGCGCGTTCGCTGTATCCCGCTCGAGATAACGCGCGCCCCAGAGCCACAAGGCACCACCCACGAGCATCATCACTGATATCACCATGAACGCGACGTTCATGTTGCTGACGTCCGAGATTGCTCCGATGACGAACGGAGAAATCAGGTCGCCGAGCGCGTGAATAATCAGGATGTTGAGCGCGAAGGCGCTGGCTCTGATCGACGGATGCGTGACGTTTGCCAGAATCGTGTTGCTCGGGCCTGTGTTGAAGAACAGGCAGAACATGGCCACGAACAGGCTCACCCAGGCGATCGGGAACGGCAGGTAGAGCATCGAAAGCCAGGCGGGCATGGCGATGAGCATAGCCACACCCGAGACGAGGAAGTACGAGCCGCTGAAGCGAGCCCGCAGCTTGTCGCCGGCCAGACCGCCTGCGAGCGTTCCCGTCAACCCGGCAAGGATGGTGATGCCGCCGAACATCATGTTGACGAAGCCGAGGTCGGCGACGCCGCGATACTCATGGATGTACGACGGAGCCCAGAATGCTGCGCCGCCGATGGCGAACGTCATCGCTGCCTGACCGAGCGAGTCGAGCAGGTACGATGGCGTCTTCAGAGCGATCAAGTAGTCCTTGAAGCTGCTCTTGTGCGAGTGGTCCGCGGCAATGCCGTCTGCATGTCCGACGCGCGGGTCTTTCATGAAGAGGCAGATGAGTGCCAGCAACAGTCCGGGTGGGACGAGCATGTAGAATGCCGTGCGCCATCCGAAGCCCAGCGTCGATGCGACCAGTCCGCCGAATGCGAAGCCGATGGCGGAGCCTACAGGGATTGCCATGTAGAACCACGACATCACCGATCCGCGCCGGCTGACCGGATACATGTCTGATATCACCGCTGGTGCCAACGGTCCGTATGCCGCTTCACCAATGCCGACGAAGCAGCGTGTGATCAAGAGCATCTCGAAGGTGAGTGCCAGACCAGACGCACCGCTTGCCAGGCTCCAGACCGCCACGCCAAACGCCAGGATCAACCAGCGTTTGCTCTTGAAGCGGCCGAATATGGTCGAGAAGACAGCGTAGGAGACCATGAAAGCCAGCGACAGGAGCGCTATCGCCGAGTTTTCAGGGTCATGACCGAGGAAGTGCCCCAGTCCGTTGATCAGTGTCTGAACGAAGTCGGAGTGCTGATGACCGCTTGCGAAAAAGTCGGCGCGGATGAGCGGCACCACCGCCGCCAGAACGTAGCGGTCGATGTAGTCGAACAATCCGACGACGAGAAGAAGAATGAGAGTCCGGCGCGCGCCCGGCAAAGGAGCCGTGAGCGGCGCCGGAGCGCGATTTGTGTCATTCATAACGTGTCTCCGAAGTGTGGAGAAGAGTTCTGCATGTCTGCAAGAAATTCTGAGAAAAGGCGGTCGCCCGACCCTCACGATGAGAGCCGGGCGACTTTTTCTTAAGCTCAATTACGCACCGCCGGTGATGCCGGTGCGTCGTCGGGACTAAGAGCTTACAGAGCCTCGAGCAAGTGCCGGTAACCCGCGACTGGCTCGGCGGCGCCGATTATTCGCTGAGCGCCTCGAACTGATCGAGGTACTCGGCGAAGCTGTCGAAGGCTTCCTGGATCGGGGCAGGAGTGGTCAGGTCCACGCCGGCTCCCTTGAGCAGGTCGATGCTGTAGTCGGAACTGCCGCTGGCCAGGAACTTCAAGTAGCGCTCCACAGCCGGCTTGCCCTGCGCGATGATCTGCCGGGCGAGCGACATGGCGGCACTAATACCGGTGGCATACTGGTAAACATAGAAGCTCCGGTAGAAGTGCGGGATGCGCGCCCACTCGATGCCGATCAGGTCGTCGAACTCGACCACGTCGCCGTAGTACTTGATGTTCAACTCCTTGTGGATGGCGCACAGCCGGTCGGGAGTGAGCGGCTTGCCCGCTTCCGCCTCGGCATGAGCGATCATCTCGAACTCGGCGAAGAGCGTCTGCCGAACAAGCGTCTGGCGGATGCGCTCCATCTGCTGGTTGAGGATGTAGCGCTTCACCGCCTTGTCGTTCGTTTCGCTGAGCAGGTAATGCGCCAGGAGCGCCTCGTTGAGCGTGGAGGCCACCTCGGCCACGAACAGCGTGTAGCCGCTGTAGTGGTAAGGCTGCGTTGAGCGCGAACGATGCGAGTGCATCGAGTGCCCGGACTCGTGAGCCAGCGTGAACATCGATTCCATCGAGTCCTGCCAGTTCAGGAGCATGTACGGCGGTGTGCCGTAAGTGCCGGAGCTGTAAGCGCCGGAGCGCTTGCCCTCATTTTCCACCACATCGACCCAGCGGGCGTTGTAGCCGTCGCGCAGCACGCGGACGTACTCCTCGCCCAGAGGTGCCACCGCCTTCAGTACCTTCTCCTTCGCCTCCTCGTAGGTGATCTTGTACTCGAGCTCACCAACGAGCGGGACGTAGAGGTCGTACCAGGCGAGCTTGTCCAGTCCCATCAGGCGCTGGCGCAAGCGCAGGTAGCGGTTCAGCTTGTCCTTGTTGGCGTGCACGGTGCTGATCAGCGCATCGTAAACGCTCTCCGGAACGTTGATGCCATCCAGAGCCATGTTCCGGCAGCTCGGGTAGTTCCTGGCGCGAGCCCGGAAAATGTCCACCTTCACCTGAGCGGAATACATGGCAGCCAGCGAGTTGCGGAAGCTCATGTACGTTCCGAACATGGCTTCATAAGCGCGCTTGCGAGCATCGCGATTCGGGTTGTCCAGCCACTTCGCGCCCCAGTTTCCATTGGTGATCCGCACCATGGCGCCGTTTTCATCGGCGATTTCCGGAAGCTTGAGGTCGGCGTTGTTGAACATGCCGAAGATGTTCGAGGCGCCGCCGTAGGTCTGACCAGCCTCGGCAAGCAGCTCTTCGATCTCGGGCGTGCGCACGTGGTCGCGCTCGCGCTGCAGCTCTTCGAGCTGGTGCCGATAGGCTTGCAGCCCAGGCGTGCGCTCGATGAACTTCGCCAGTCGCTCAGGCTTGATCGACAGGATCTCGGGCGTCATGAATGAGCCCGCCTTGCTGACCTTCGTGCCAAGGTCGCGCACCCGTCCGTTGAGAGCCTGGTAATGACTGTCGGCGGTGTCAACGTCGCCCATGAGGTGGGCGTAGGTGCCAAGCCGGCTGAGAATCTTGGAGATTTCCTCCTCGACCTTGATCGCCTCGAGCAGGAGTCTGCCGGAGCGCCGCATGCGACCCTTGTAGGCGCTCAGTCCGGCCGTGAGGCTCTCGACGTGGGCGAAATCCTTCTCCCAGTCAGCCTCGGAAGCGTAAACCGGAGTCAGGTCCCAGGTCAGGTGAACCGGTACCTCGCTCCGTTTTGGTAATGATTGTGTCGTCATCGTAGTCATGGGTAACTCCCAGTGCCAAACTTCATAGCCGCAGGAAGATCCGCATTAAATCAAATCCAGCTCCGTTTTACCACAAGGCGCGAATGAGCACCGTGAGGAGGAGGTTGGATTCGTTTGAGTTTTAGTCTTTTGGACGACAGCAGTAAGTTCAGAACAGAACAGTTGAGAATCAAAGTATAAATCTCCCCCAGCCAAGGCTTTCAAATAGTCCTGATCTATTGAAAACCTTGATGAGCGGTTCTCAAGATATTTCATAACTGCGCCAATATTTGCTGGCTATTTTGGCTGAAACGGCAAACACCTGCAGGGAAGCCAGGTTTGACAACCTGGACACTGTAGAGACTCCCGCACCGGTCAAACTCTGCGCCAGCCTGCGCCAAACTTTAGGCATAGCGCTGCTGTGGAAGGACCATACCGATGGCTTCTGTCTTTGAGCAAACGGCTTGCACCATCTTTGGTGGCATCGTTTGGTCAACATCAGCCAACAACAATGACTACTCGAATGACGACAATGATTAAACGAGTGTCTGGGCAACGGAAACGTCACTGGCGCCCGGATCCCGCTTGCCGCAGAGCCCGCCGGTCGATCCGCTTGCCGCGCCGCCGACCGCTCCGCCCGCCGCTCGGTCCGCTTTCCAGGCTCCTCAGAGAGCAATAATTCCCCTTTGACCGCCGGACTCTCGCTCCCTCTTGATAATGGTTGTCGTATAAAGGGCCACAAAACGCAAAAAGCGGCCTCATAAACGATACTCATTGCCAAGAAGACACGCGCATCGTTCAGGGATGGTCTGCGCAATCGTCCACCGCTTGTCATTCATCCGGTATCGCGAACTAGGAAGACAGTT
>JAJPJO010000412.1 GCA_021324135.1 Pseudomonadota bacterium | reverse complement strand
GGTAATAGTGCGCCATGGCGTTCCTTTTGGCGTTGCCGCTCACTGCCCGCTGCAGGGCCTCGCATGAGCCTTTCATGTCCCCCTTTTTGTACAATGAGATGCCTTGCTGCAACTCATCAGAAGGCATTTGCCCACTGCCGGCGTCTGCCGAAGCGCTGCTTGAATCGGCAGCCTGGGCTGATTCTGGCGCGAGGATGGGCGCGGGACTGCCTGCGCAAGTACAGAGCAAAATAAGCCATGGCAAAGTGTCAGATTTTCGGCCGCTTTTTTGCCTGAATAACATTGTAGAATCACTCACGTGAACAAACCCATTCTTCTATTTGCCCAACTTGCTCTGTCGCTCTGCGTTGCCCTGAATGTATATGCAGAAGATTCTGTCAAGATTTCGCTGTCCGATCAAGAAGCGGCGGCTGTAGGCAAGCGAGTCTGGCAGAACGAATGCGGCGGGCGCATTGATGGTCTGACGTCCTGGAATGTGGGCGAAGACTTCCCCTCTCTCGGTATCGGCCATTTCATCTGGTACCCTGCCGACTCTCATGATCCATTTGAAGAAAAATTTCCCACCGTTCTTGCTTTCCTGCAAAGTCACGGCGTCAAACTTCCCGATTGGCTGACACCGCAGACTCACTGTCCGTGGCGAAATCGCCAGGAGTTTCTCGACGATATAAATGGCACCCGGCTGCAAGAATTGCGCCAACTGCTGGCGGCGACGGTCTCGCTGCAGACGCAGTTCTTAATCAAGCGCCTCGAGGACGCTTTGCCAAGAATTTTATCTAAGAGTGACTCCAGTCAGCGAGCCATTCTCAGCAAACGTTTTTATCGCGTTTTAGACAGTGGAGCGAAGGGCAAGTTCGCGCTCATCGATTACGTCAATTTCAAAGGCGAGGGCGTCAACGATTCGGAGCGCTACAGGGGCGAGGGCTGGGGCTTGCTTCAGGTCCTGCAAGGCATGTCGGATGAGGGTGATCCCTTAATTTCTTTTGCACGATCGGCAGAGAAGGCGCTTACTCGCCGAGTCGCCAATTCACCTCCGGAGCGTCATGAAATCCGCTGGCTTCCAGGCTGGAAGAAACGAATCGAAAGATACTATTCCACCCAGATGTGAGACAACTTCTAAGCGTCATCCTCGGGAACGTATTCCTTCTCAAACAATAATTTGTGTGCCTGGAAGGCCTCAACATAGATGGTTTGCATGCAATGGAAACCAAGACGGCCCGCCAGCTTTTCAACAATTGGCTCCGAGGTGAAAAAATGGAAGCGCATCGCCTGTTGTCTTTGATTGACGAATTGCTGAATGTACTTTTCTCGATAGCGAGTGATGATGCTTGCCACTCTTCGGTTGCGATAGTTCCGGTGAACGTTCAACAATCCAAACACTCCATCTGATTGGAGATTAAAAGTTTTGACGATGCCCCGATCATCAGGGACGATGCTGCTTGTGCCGACGATTTGCCCTGATTCTTTATCTTTGAATATGAATGTGACATGAATGCTATGCGGCTCAAAGGCTGCATTTTGCTCTTTGATCCAGGCAAGCGCTCCCTCCGGACCTGAGCCTTCCTCTTGATCGAGCGCGGGAGTGAGACTGCCTATCCAATGCTCAAAGGCGAGGCGAGTCGGTGCATCGCATCCGGCATAGGTGCAAACAATAAGATCATCGGCTGTAAACGATTGCATATTTCCAATCAAAAGGAGGAGTGCAACCTCCTCCTCTGGTAAATGCCCAACTCCGCCTTATTCTATCTATCCAGTAGAGTAGTGAGAACCGTTTGGGCTGTTTTCGGGTCCGGTACGAGCTGTGGTATACCTGAAAACGAAGCAGGTGGCTCGATGCCGGAAGCCTAATATTGCTTTTCTTGTCTCTCCTTTTGATCTTCTATTGAGTGCTTAGCACGCTTGCCTTTTGTGTTGACGATCTGGTGAATGTGAAGAGCGATCGATCGCGGACGCCTGCCAGGCGATTGCTGAGCGATTTAAATTTGGATTACTTGTGATTCGCCCACTTCGCATAGAGCCTGGCACTCTGAATCAGAGTCGGACTTTTGTCTGGAAAGCTTTTTGGCGCGCATGGCATTGAGGAGATTTCCATAAGGCATCTCAACCTTGACCTCATCAGGCACTTCGCCGATCACTGCCTCGACCTGCTTTTTCACCATTGGCTCGCCTTTTCTGCCATGGCGCGATCCAGGCAGCTCGACAGGTTTGCCATCCTTGAATACGGTGCGCAATACGGCGGCGCCAACGATGCGGTTCTCCTGACCGATGAAGCGCCAGATGCCTGCCCCATCAGGACCAAGTCCTTTTTTGAGCCGGCTGATGTCGATGAAAGCCGGTGTGTTTTCGGCATGGCGCTGAGCCGCTTCGGCGCTTTCAGCACGCTCGAGACGCTTGGGAGCGTTCAACTCGATTTGATAAAGAAGCAGTCCTTCTCTGGTGAAAAATATGATTGAACCGTCCTCAGGAAGATTGCCGGCGTCGTGTAATACCATCATCTCTTTGATTACGGCGTTATTGGCGACATTCTCGACCCGCTTGGCTTGTGCACCATCCACGGTATCAATCTTGGCCATGAGATGTTTTCTGATTTGCTCGATGCGTTCTTCCTCTTTCTGGCAACTCAGATCAATGCTTGTCTTATCGCCTGTTCTAGATGATTGCAGATGGGCCGGTCGCGGCAGATCGGGCGTTCGTCCTGGAATGCCGTTCCAAATATTGTCGATGGCCATCATCAGATCTTCCAGCCGGCGCAGCGAATCTTTGAACATAGACTCGCGCTTGCTCTCGTCCGTCTCGAGACTGCAGAGCCTTTGCGCTGCGCAAATGAATTCGCAAAACTTTTTCAGAGTCTGGGCATACTTGGGTGAGTTGTCCCTCAATTCCGATTGCGCCCTGGCCTTTCGCAACTCGGCCTGCTCCAGTGCATGAGCTCTGGATTGGCTGTCGGCGAAGGTTTCCTTGCCGGTCGTGATTGCGTAGATATCTCGCTCGGCCGTCTTCAACATTCTCTGATGCTCGAACGGGCGGCAGAAGATTTGGGCATCGGCATAAACCCGCTTCAACTGCGACTCTATCAGAGACTGCTGATCCAGTTTTTTCTGATTGATCTTTCGCTCAGCATCACTGTCTATGCTCGAGGCAGACTGCTCAAGGGCGCAATCGGCCTGAGATGCAGGGCAAGACGGCTCAGCGGCGGTTGATGCAAGGCGCTGACCCGTGGGATTGGGGTTGCATGCCTCAACCGGCTGGCTACTCGATTGCTCAGCAGAATGAATTGGTTGTGAAGACGCGGGCTCGGCGATTCTAGCCATCTTTCCAGTAACTCCTTTTTTGTTCTTCAATGCCGCAGTTCTGAGCGAGGATTTGCTTTTTCTTCCTGCGCTCAATCCGGGCACGTTTATGCCGCTGCCATCAATAAAAGATTCCAAGCCGCTTTGAACCATTTAGCGGTGTCTCCGCAAGTAACGCTTGACAGCCTGAATCGTAACCTAGCGTTCAGGAGACGTCGATTGGGAAATTCCCGTTGGCATTAGTAATTCTCCCATGCTTCTTGCCCCGTTAGCTCCCCCTTAAAAAACGGAGATCAATTGTGCAACAATCATCTCGGGGTTTTAGACAAACTAATTGCGTTCAAACGGTTCAATATCCAAATGAAACCCCAAGCCGGACCGGCAACTGAAGCCGCGGCTTCTCGGCTCTAAAGCGGCAATTGAAGGGCTCGATTATGTCGTATTTGAAAAGTTCAGCCCCGGCAAATGAGCACATTAGACGGTTTGTCGAGGACAATTAGCAAATCGGAGCCGACGAACAGCCTTATATAAGGATGCCGGTCCAGGCGCCGGGATAAAACGCCGGATGAAGGCGAGCAGTACAAAGAAGGAAGGACGAATGGCGCGCGTAGTGGTTGGGATGCTCGGGCTGGGAACAGTCGGCACAGGCGTTGTCAGGCTGCTCAACGACCACAAGGCAGTGACCTTGAAGCGCGTGGCGGTGCGCGATTTGAGAAAAGAACGCACCCTGGTGCCGCGCTGTGCGATTACCGATAAAGCCGAGGATGTGGTTGAGGATCCCGAAATCGAAGTCTTGATCGAAGTCATGGGCGGAGAGCATCCGGCTCTCGAGCTGATTGTCAAAGCGCTTGAATCGCGCAAACATGTGGTTACGGCTAACAAGGAAGTATTGGCTAAGCACGGTCCGGATCTCTTCAAACTGGCAAGAGAGAAGGAAGTGGCAATATTTTTCGAAGCCTCGGTCGCCGGCGGCATACCACTTATTTCGACAATCCAGAAAGGGCTCGAGGCCAATCAAATCGAGTCAGTGCGAGGCATTTTGAACGGCACGACCAATTTTATTCTCTCCGATATGGAACAGCAGGGCGAAACATTCAATCAAGCCTTAGCTAAAGCGCAAAAGCTCGGCTTTGCCGAGGCAGATCCGACAAGCGATGTGGAAGGTTTTGATGTTGCCTATAAGGTTTCCATTCTTTCTGCTCTTGCCTATGGAAATTTCGTCAAACCGGATGACATTTATCGCCGCGGCATTACTCATGTCGATGCCGCCGATTTGAAACACGCGCGTGAATTCGGCTATCGCATCAAATTAATTGGCCGGGCAGAGCGCACCAACGGCGGAGTGGCTGCCAGAGTGGAACCGTGCCTGGTACCACTCGATCATCCGCTCGCCAGCGTCTCAGGCTCGATGAACGGCATCGTCGTAACCGGACATGCTGTTGGTGAGCTCACTCTGGTAGGTCCTGGTGCCGGCGAGCTGCCGACGGCATCGGCCGTGGTCGGTGATGTTATAAACCTCGCCTCCGCCTTGAAGCTCCAGGACTTCGCCAGTTATTTCCATGGAGAAATCGGCGTCGATTGGCAGTCCGTCGTTTCCGCCGATCAATGGATAAGCCCTTATTACATCCGCCTCGAGGTCGAGGATCATCCCGGCGTAATCGGCCGAATTGGTAGCATATTTGGTGCCAATCAAGTGAGCATCCAGAGCATAATTCAACGGGGGGTAGCCGAGCAAGGCGCCTCCATTGTCATCCTCACCCAGCCGGTGGCCGCCGGACAAGTGGATAAAGCGATGGAGATGATGAAATCGGAAGATTTCCTGGTAAAAGTGGGCACGTGCCTGGCGATTTTCGAAGGTCGGAACGGCAGCTAATTTACTGTAGGTTGGAGCATATGGCAAAGATAGAACATCAATTGAGATCGCCGAAGCCGCTGATTGAGCATTACCGCCAGTATCTTCCTTTGACTGAGAAGACAGTCGCCGTCAGCCTGGGTGAAGGCTTCACACCGCTGGTCGCCGCTCCACGCCTGGCGCAGCACATCGGCCTGGAGCAATGCGATTTGCGCCTCAAGCTTGAAGGGCTGAATCCGACCGGCAGCTTCAAGGATCGGGGCATGACTCTGGCAATTTCAAAGGCCATAGAAGCCGGTTCGCGCGCCGTCGTCTGTGCCTCCACAGGTAATACCAGTGCCTCGGCGGCTGCTTATTCGGCCAAGGCCGGGATCAAGTGCTATGTTATTCTTCCGGCCGGCAAGGTGGCGCTCGGCAAGCTCGCTCAAGCGATTCTCTACGGCTCGAAAGTAATTCAAATTGACGGCAATTTCGATCAAGCTCTCGACCTCGTTCGTGATGTAGGTGAAAACTTTCCGGTCACGATCGTAAACTCAATCAATCCCTTTCGCCTGGAAGGACAGAAAACAGCCACTTTTGAGGTAATCGACTGGCTTGGCCAGTCCCCCGACTTCCTGTGCATTCCGGTGGGAAATGCAGGCAATATCAGCGCTTATTTTCGCGGCTTCAAGCAATGGCATGAGTCCGGCAAGACAAGCAAAATTCCACGCATGTGCGGCTTTCAAGCCGAGGGCGCCGCACCGATCGTTCGCGATTGTATTGTCGAGAATCCCGAGACGCTGGCGACGGCAATTCGCATCGGCAATCCCGCCAGCTGGAAGGAAGCGCGCCATGCCATCGATCAGTCCGGCGGTCAGATAGATATGGTTTCCGATGCCGAGATTCTCGAGGCCTACAATTTGCTCGCCCGACTGGAGGGCGTATTCTGTGAGCCGGCAAGTGCGGCGTCTGTCGCCGGTCTTGCAAAAATGGCCGCTCGCGGGGCGGTTCAAAAAGGAGCCACGATCGTCTGCGTTTTGACCGGCAACGGCTTGAAGGATCCCGATTGCGCCCTTAAACACAGCCGTGTCGATCTCAAGCCGGTCGAGCCCAGGCTGGAAAAATTGATCGACTGCATGGGCTTGAAGGAGTCTTTATGAGTCGATCGCGCCTCTCAATCAAAGTGCCGGCCAGCAGCGCCAACCTCGGCCCTGGATTCGATACGCTCGCTCTGGCTTACAAACTCTACTGCACATTTACATTCGAGCTGCAAAAAGGGGGCAACGGCTCGGCTCCCACAATTGAGGTTAAGGGTAAAAATAGCGATGGCATCCCGCTCGGTCCGGACAATTTGATTGTCCGGGTGATTGAGAGAAATTTTTCCGAGATGGTTCCGAAGCTGGGTTCGATGAAGGTAACAATCGAATCGGATATCCCGATCGGCAGAGGGCTGGGGTCGAGCGCCGCCTGTGTTTGCGCTTCCGTCTGGGCCGGTCTCTATTTTTCCGATCGCGAACCGAGCCTCGACCGCGCCTTTCAAATCGGCGCTTCCGTGGAGGGTCATCCGGACAACGTCGCCGCCAGCTTATTTGGCGGACTGGTGGCCAGCGGCTACAGCGCCCAGGCTCGCCGTTACGTGGCGGCTCGTTTGCGCTGGCCGGCAGCCTGGTGCCCGGTGCTCGTCGTGCCGAATCATCAGGTGAGCACGAAGGAAGCGCGCTCGGTTTTGCCAAGAAGAGTGCCGCTTTCAGAAGCCATACACAATATTCAGAACACCGCCCTCTTGATCTCCGGCATCGAGCAGGGTGATGCCGATCTGCTCAGGGCCGGGCTTTCTGATCACTTGCACGAGCGCTATCGCGAGGAGCTCGTGCCCGAGCTGCAGGAAGTCAAAGATGTGCTAAAAAGCGCACCAGTATTAGGTGTGGTTTTAAGCGGAGCGGGACCCTCGATCCTGGCTTTGTGCGAGCGCAGCGACGCACCGTCTGTAGTGGCAATGCTGAGTGAATGGGCGGCCAAAAAGCAGGGCAGAGACACGGCGGAGATCATGAATCTTGAAATCGATCAGGAAGGCATCAGAGTGAGTTATGAATAAACGATGTGTCCTCAAATTCGGTGGCACCTCAGTCAAAAGCGTCGCCCGAATAGAGCATGTGGCCCGCATCTGTAAAGACAGAGCGGAAGAGCAAAAAATCATCGTAGTGGTTTCGGCTATGGGTGATACGACCGATTATCTGGTGCGCCTGGCCAAGAGTTGTTCTTCCGCTCCACACAAGCGCGAGCTGGATGCCCTGCTCTCTACAGGCGAGCAGGTCTCGATCGCATTGCTGGCCATGAAACTGATTGAGATGGGGGTGAGGGCCAGATCGCTGACCGGCGGGCAGGTCGGAATATTCACCGAAAGCATTCACAGCAATGCCCGCATTGTAGACATACGGCACGATACCATCGATCGCGAACTGGAGAGACATGACGTCATCGTGGTAGCCGGGTTCCAGGGTGTCACCAGGGACGGTGACATCACAACCCTGGGACGGGGCGGCTCGGATACTACGGCCGTGGCGCTGGCTGCTTCGGTGGGAGCGGCGGAATGTGACATATACACGGATGTAGACGGCATCTACACGACCGATCCGAACATTATTCGCGAAGCAGCCCTGCTTCGACGTATCTCGTATGGCGAAGTGCTCGAGATGGCCCGTCTGGGTGCCAAAGTATTACATCCAAGAGCCGTCGAGTTGGCTCGGCAATACGATGTGAAGTTGCGCGTACGCAATACGTTCAAACCGCATGACGACGGCACTCTGATCATCAAGGATCCAAGAATACTGAAGCTCGCCGCTTCTGCCGGACCTCGAGCAGAAAGCGGCTCGATTGATGCGGCAAACGCTTCATCTTGCAATCAAAACTCAGGAGGAGATATGGAAATTTTCCGCGCCATCAGCGCTGTTGCCATCGATAAAGATCAAGCTGCCATAGCGATCATGGACGTTCCCGATCGCCCCGGCATTGCCGGGAAAATCACCGCCGCTCTGGCCGGGCGCAATATAGGCATAGACATGATCGTTCAATCGTTCCTCCCTGTAGCGGGATTGAACAGCATTACATTCACCGTCCAGCTCGACGCTCTGGAGGAAACCAAAGCCGTGCTCGACGATCTCAAGCAGGAGCTCGGGGCTCGCGAGGTGCTTGTAGACGCCGATTGCGCTAAGGTCAGTTTAATCGGCGCGGGCCTGGTCGAGCATCCGGAAATTCCCGCCAGGATGTTCACCACCCTTGGTGACAACCGCATAAACATCAAGATGATATCGAGCAGCGAGATGAAGGTGAGCTGCGTCGTCTCTCGAAATCAGGCCGAGGATGCGGCACGCTGTGTTCATAAAGCCTTCGAGCTGGATAAGCTGGCTGATACCGGATCAGGCACGTCGTCCGCCTCAACGGCAACGTTAACCGCCTGACTAATCGAAATTCTTCCAGTCCGCTTCCGATATCGTCTTAACCGACTCAATCTTCCAGTGCCGTCCCGATCTGAGCATGTCGAACTGCCGATATACAGGAGCGCCTGGAATCGAGTCGACCTTGGTTTTTAAACGGCAGGTGTAACCCGTATATTTAGCCAGCTTGATGTTGGACTGCGGGATGTCCTGATAACCTTCGAAAGATACATCGTTTGGGCTGATGCCCGTCGGCGCTGCATCGAGTTGGAAATTGATTCGCGCTTGGGCACTGGTATCAACGAGCTCTGGCTCTTGTGCAGCGGGATGGTTGTAATTCATCCTCACAACATTGATGGCATCTAAAATGTCATCACTTCTTCCTTCGCTGTCGCGTTTAGCATTCTCGAGAATAGATGTACCGTACTGGTAGCGGTATTGCATGTCCCAGAACTCGCCGATGCGGAAATCGCTCTCCTGTTCTTTGTTTACCGCCAGGGTGAGTATCCAATTGTTGTAAGGCGGGATGAGGACGTCGACCTCGCCCGGTTCAGAGCCGCTCGGTGGGCTGTAGCAGCAGACGAGAGCCTGCGGAATTGAGGCGCGCGGCGCAATCCGAAAACTGATTTCCTGAAAAGCGAAGAATGATCCTGATAAAACGCCGGCGAGCAGAAGCAGCAAAACAAAGACCTTCCGAGGCTGCGACCAGGCCCTTGCCCCGGCTGCCTGAGCAGGCGAATCGGCATTGAGTTGAGAGGCGGGAAGCGTCTCTTTCTCATCGACGAGAGCGGATTTATCCTCGGCGCTCGCCTCGCATCGGCCTGTCTCCACCTCGCCCTGCTCCTCTGGCGAAGCATCCGGTTTTGACTGGGCGGGGGACGTTTCTGAGGGTGATGGGCGGTCATGAGAGGATGAGGCGGCGGTCTCTTGATTGGACTCGGCGTTGATGAGCCTGACTGGCGGCTCCGCCTCGGCGGTCAGGGTGAGCTTGCCGCCATCCTTAAGCATCATATCGACTCGTTTGATCGATGGCGCCGTTTCGATGGTGAAACCTGCATCCAGCTTAGGCGCGCTCTGATCTTGAATGGCGCTGCCGGCAGTCGATGGTAGCGCCTGTGGTGCGGAGGAGCGATCAGGAGTAGCGACGGCCAGCGAGATCTTCGTCAGCTCCTTGAGAGCATGCGACAGCTCGCTGACCGACTGGTAGCGTGTATCAGGATTCTTATCCAGGCATTTGCTCACCACTGATACGAGTTTGTGGTGGAATGAAATGCCTCCGCTTGCCTGAGTCAGGCTCGGCGGACTGCGACGCATAGAGAGATTGATCACCGCCTCGCTTGATGCTCCGATAAAAGGTGGGCGCCCGGTGAGCGCTTCAAATATTACGCAACCGAGGACATAAACCTCTGATCGGGCATCGTATTGATAGGTGGCCACTTCCTCTGGAGGGATAAAACCTGGTTTGCCGAATACTTTTCTGCCCTCGAAGATGATCGGCGGGCTGGTTTTGTGTTTGATCTCGCCGGCGCCGGACTCAAGCAAGATGACAGCTTGCTCGGGCAGGTCAAGGTTTCTGATGAGAACGTTTGAATTGTGAATGCTGTGGTGCAAAATTTCCTGAGCGTGCAATTGCACCAGTGCTTCAGCGACGAGCACGAAGATTCTGACAGCACTGTCAGGCGCGAGCGGACCATGCTCCTTGATGTGCTCGAGGAGGCTGACACCCTCATGATAAGTTGTCACCACATATGGTGCAGAGTTCTTCCTGATGCCAAAGTCGACGAGCGCGGCGATGTTCTTGTGTTTCAAACGGCACAACTTTCTGGCCGCCTTCTGAAAGACAACCAGATCGGCCATCTCGACCGGACGCAATAGCTTCACGGCTACCCTGGTCTGCAAAATCAGATCCGAGCAAAGATAGGTGGGCCCGCCCTGGCCGTCGCCAAGCTGCTGGATGGGCTTGTAACGCTCGAGGGGAAAGGCTTCCGAGTCGAGCTGGATTTCGAGCTGTTCCAGGGTCTTGCTCATGCCTTGTTCAGTCAGACTCTATCTAATCATTTATACCCGCAAGCTGGGTTGGTACCGACATATCGGGTTAAGGCTGATTTGACAAGTCCGGGCGTCGGGCAGGTACAAGACCTGGCCTTACATGCCTACAAAGCTGCCGGAGTTTCTAAAGACGTTGTAGTCGAAAGTGAACTCGATGTCGACCGAGGGCGGTGAGCCTGCAGGCAAAGGGGCAAACGGTGCCGCGTTGCTTACGGCTCGCAGCGCCGCCTGGTCCGAATCGATCGAGCCGCAGCTGTGAACGAGGCGCAGATTGCTGAGTTCGCCATGAGTGGAGACGCAAAATTGAACCACGACTCGCTTCGAGGTCGGAGCCTTGGGCGGAACCCAGGCGCGCTTGATGCGGCGCTGCAGATCGATCATGTACTTGCTGAAATCAATCTCTCTGCACTTATCTTGATTCTGTCCGAATTTGCCTGTCTTGGGCACGCCTATGTCCACGGGATTGTCGACACCCGGGACACCTTTGTTCGGGGTGGGGTCGGTACCGAGTTTATGTCCCGAACCGGGCACCACCGGCGATATCATACCGCCATGTTCTTTGAAGGGGCTTTGCCTGTCGCTTCCCGTTGGAGACGGGCCGCTAATGGATTTCGAATTATTGCTGCCCTTGATGTCGCGCGGCACCGGTCCGCCGTTTGGCGTATGTCCGCCGGTTTTGATGTCGGAAATCGCAGCCGGGGGCGCATTAGGCGTGCCTACTCCATTGCTGCTGGCTATCAGAAGCGGTGCTCCATTCGACCTGATGGCGATATGCTCGGGCGATGGACCGTTTGTGGTCGGTGCCGACGCCGGCTTCAAGCTCGAGAGCAGCTTCGAGGGATCGCTGGCTGGTTTATTCAGCGCTGGCAGGGCATTAACCGGGGGTGATACCGTTTTATTCAAACTGGCCGTATCGGTTTTTTGCAGAGGTTGGGGAACGGACGGATCCCTAGCTGGCACCACTGGTGGTGCAAGCGGATGAATGGCCGGCTTGGCCGGGGTGGTGTTCATCGGCGGTTTAGGCTCGGAGGTGGCGGTAACCGGCTTGCTTGGTTGAGCCGGCCGGGTGGCTGGCTGGCTTGGCGCTTCATGGGCACTGGGCTTTTGCATCGCTCGTGGCGTTTGAGCCGGCTGAGATCGTGCGCCTTCCTGCGGCGTTGGATTCTTCGCTACGCGCTTCGTTGCCGGATCACGCATAGCCTCGGTGTTCTTATCCGATACCTTGTTCGTCTTTTGAATTGTCTTCGACTCGACCTGGGTATTCAAAAATTCTATGTCAGTGACTTGCACATGTGGCGGGCTTGGAAGAAGGAAGAAGAAGGCGAACAACACCAGGGTAATCATGAGGACGGCATGAAAGAGATAGGAGCCGCTCGTGGCTTCTGATAAGTGCATCACATATGGTGCATATATTTCGTTTTTCCTGACCAACATTGCTCTGTCATGAGCATCTCTCATCGCATAGATCGTAAAGGCTATAAAGAGAATGAAGAGAATGCTCAGAGCTGGGCTGCCGGCGTGCAAGCTGGCAAGCGCATCTGCAATCTCAGGATTGGGCGCGATGTTCAACTCCTGGCTGGCCGCCCGCAATATGTTCAGTAGTTGCTGGCTCCAGAGCAAGACTATGATTGATACAAAATTTGTCAGACCGACAAGAAAAAAGAGAATGCCCTTGCGCGGCTCCAGGTTGTATATCTGGCCGAGCCCGGGGATTATGGAAAGATACGAGGCGATGCGGGGATCTCGCATGCTCGACAACGTCGGACCAAAACTATTTTGCTGCTGGCTCATCGATTTATCCCCATTCGCGCACGACACCATATTCAGTGTAGGTCGCCGGCGTTTGCGCTACACTGACAAAAGGGAATGTAGTAGCCTGGGGGAAACCCTGAAACTGCCTCAGGGATTGACAACCGGTGGTCGCTAATCGCGGCGGTGGCGGAGCAGATGATGCATAGAGGCAGGACTGGTAAAAAGATTCAGGCGAGGAGCAAATGGTTCCTCCTGCTGCCTTTTCTTTCGCTCTCAGCCCTGCTGGGCGCGCCACTCTGTCGTGCCGGTGATGCTCATGATGTGGTTGTGAGCCAGGAGCCGCCGGCGATATCGCGAAAAGAGTTTCAACCGTGGAATCCGTTCAATCAAGGCCCTAAGCTGCCCCCTGGGCAAAAGGCGCTGACGCAGTATGCCTTCAATATGAAAGTGCGCTTCGACGACCTCGAGATCATCGATCAGGAAGAACGGCATGGACGCTGGTTTGTGCATGTCAAACCGAAAAATGCCGTCGTGCGGCTGCTCCTCAATATAACCATCTGGACTCCCGAGCGCGCGCCCAAAAAATGTCGTGAGCATGAAGAGGGCCACCGGATAATTTGCGAGCAAGTTTATAGCTATGCAGAGGAAATTGTCCGGTACTACGCCGTGGAGATATTGAAGAAAAACTACTATGGCGAGGGGGCGACAGCCGAGCTGGCTCAACAGGACGCTTATTCCCTGGCGGCGTCGGAGCTGAACAAAGACTATCGGGAAACGGTATTTGATTATGCCAAGGCGGTTAGCGATGAATACGATCGTCTCACCGCCCATGGTATCAATGAAATTGCGCCTCAGGCTGCCATTCAAGAGGCTTTTGCAAAATGCGGCCGAGAAATGATTGTCCGGCTCGAGGAAAAGCAGAAAGAGAAGGACTCAAATACGACCGGGGCCGCAGATCAGGACGCAGCGCATGAAAACGCTGCCAATCATCAATCTAGCGAGCTGGATAAGAAGAGTAAGTGAATTAAGAACGGACCATATTCTTGATGTCACGATACATCACTACGGTCTTACCCGTCTCTCTCGCCTGCTCCATGGCCAGTGAGGCGGCACCCAAAAGCGAGCTCATGTCCTTAAAATCTTCCGGTACGGAGCTGGAGCCGAACGCCATGGTCAGTTGGCTGGGATCGACCTCGCCGAGGGGTTTGGAGCGCAGGGCATCGATGATGCGATTGATGAAAATTTCGGCACCTTGAACTTTCGTGCTGGGCAGGAGCAGAGCGTAATCGTAAGAATCGTAATGAGAAATCAGGTCAACGTGTCTCTTCAGATGGCTGATCCTGAGCACGGCATCCATTAATGCCCTTTCGTCCAGAACGCGCCGAACCACTTTGCCGTCAATGACCTTCTTCTGGCGCAGCTCAAAAACAACTACTGAAAACGCGGTCCGCGAACGGTAGCTTCTAAAGTATTCCTGCTCGAGAAAATAGAGAAAAGCGGGATAAATGAACAATCCTGTGTCGGGCCGCCTGAGGCTCACCATGATACTGTCTATGGCGGCATGGTCGATCGCCCTGGGAGTGAGCGTCAAAAGATTATGCGGGTTGTCGTCATTGATGATTTTGATGAGCTCTTTAATTAGAAGATGGAAAATTATATGGATAAGTTGAATGCGCGATATTTTCAGGGTACGGTAAAGCTCTTCAAAGCTTCGTTTGCCATCGAGACTGCGGTAGACCCGCGATACGGTTTCGATGTCGCTCGGACAATTTTCGCTGATTTTGCTGATGAAGTCGTGCTCCGATAAGAGCTCGTTTCTTGGCGCAAACGAGGACCCAGGAAGCATGCCGGCGCTTTTCAGATGCTCGAAATGCTCGCTCAATTTCTTGCTTCGAGCGACAAGCGAGGCGATATTCTCGCGGATCGTCTGATTGTTTCGAAGCACGCGCGGCTCGAACGTGAAGGTGCCTTGCCTCCAGGTGAGCAGCTCGATCACGGCATCGTCGCCTGTGGTATCGCTGGCGGTGGCATCGATTGGTTTGCCGTCCTGGATATAAACGGTGGCGCTCAAATCGTTGTCGCGAACATCGAGCCTGCCTGTGCCGTTCGCTCTGGCGATGTCTTGCAGAAGCTCAGCGAGCAACCCCTCCTTTACTCTGCCCTCGCGCGGGAGCAGGTCCTGGAGATCCTTATAAGCCTCGCTTGATTGAACCATGAGCGGTCCGTCGATTGCCGCATTTTGGCTTCTGGGCACTTCGCCGGGAGTGGGGACAAACTGAGTGTGGGCCGGCTGGTTGCCTGCTTGCACCGCACCCTGGGCGCTGGGCGAGTCCAGACTGGAGACGTGAGTTTGAGCGAAGAGATGGGGCGGAACCGAAGCATAGCGATTATTTTGTTGACCGGCCGGAAGGTTTGGCTGCGCGGTCGGCAGGTCGGCTTGCTTGAGGTTCTGGACCTGAGCGGAATCGCCGGCGAGCGGTTGGGCTGGAACGTCATGATCGCCGGCTGTATAGCTTTGAGCAATCGCCTGTTGATGAGGAGAGCTCTGCATGGCTGCCACAGGCTGCCCGTAGCTTGCTTGCCCGGCAATCTCCGATTGACTTAAATCGGAAGCTGACTGAGCGACGGCCGCGGCATCGGCTGCGGTCTCGGCCGCCGGCAGGCGATTGTGCGAGACGGAGGCCGACAATGAGTGTTCGCTGGCGCTCTTGCTCTGTTGCACATCGGCGCAATGCGAAGCGACGAGATTATAGATAAGGAGAACATCGACACTCGTGTAATCGAAGAGGGGCGGTTGGTTCTGCTCGCCGTACAAACGCCATTGAGCGTTGCCGTTCTTAAGGTTGCAGACAACCTCGAGGGTGAACGGCGTTAAACTGGGCCCTCGCCAGGCGATCTTGACCGGCCTGCCTCTTTGCTCGAAGCATTGCGAAAGGAGCTGATGCAACTCCGCCAGGTCCGGTCCCCGCGGAAGTTTTTTTAGCTGCGCCCCTAATCCGCCTTTTTTTAACACGAGCCTTCAAAATACCAAATGGAAATAATAAGATGCATTTATTCTACCAGTTATGCGACCTGTCTTTGACCTTTGCCTCTGGCGCGAGGCGGAAGCTGCCTCGCATGCAGAATTCGATCGCCGGTGGAACGAGCATCCGGTAATGGGGCAAGTCTAGTCGGGCGTCATAGGCTGGCGTGATGGTTGACAAGGATGCCCGAATTATATGCGAATGCTTGCGGAATTGATCGGGTTGCATATCGCTCCTTCACTGTTGGATGTTGGAGCCCTGCAAGTATTAGCTGCTACTATGGTGCTGCTTACCGCTCATACGATCAGACAATGTCATACTTCGTCGCAGCATCGATCATAATCACGTTCCTCATAATGGCGTGCTTGATGTATACCCGCAGGCTCTCAGCCCTGCTGGCCTTGCCGATCATGGCCATTATGATTGCCGCGATTGGCGGTATTCCCGGTCCGGCGATTCTCGATGATGTCATAACGAAGGGATCGGTAAAGCTGCATATGGCCTATACGACCACCATGTTCGGTGCCGTACTGGCTGAGCTGATGAACAATCACGGCATTGCCAAAGCCGTCGTGCGCTGGGTGGCGGAGTTTGCCGGCGACAATCCCTACATCCTCGGCCTGATTTTGACGCTGGTGACTGCTTTGCTGTTCACAACGCTTGGCGGACTGGGTGCGGTAATCATGATCGGCACGATTATACTGCCCGTGATGCTTTCCATAGGCATATCCAATATTGCCGCCGGCGGCTTGTTTTTGTTTGGTATCAGCCTTGGTGGCATGTTCAACCTGGCCAATTGGCAGCTTTATATCGATGTGTTGAAAATCGAGCAAGGCCAGATTATCAGCTTCGTGGCGCCTTTTGCCTTCATCGTCTGGCTGGCGGTTTTGATTTTTCTGGCTGTCGAGTTGCGCAGCAAGCGCAACCTCAAATATCTGGCGGGCGGCTTCAGTTTATCACTGGGCGCTTTGGTCTGGCTCTACCTCTTGTCCCGGAACGCTCAACCACCGGTCGCCCTCTTGCCCAGTGTTCCCGCTGCCGCCCCGGCAGCAGCCCCCTGGTCTTTAGCTGCAGCCGGCATATTGCTTTTTTGCATGGTGCTCTGGGCCGGCTACAGGCATTGGCGAGCGGTGTCCTCACTGTCAGCGGTGGCGCTCGTTACTCCCGTTCTCCCTCTTGTCCTGGTTCTCGCCTGTGGATGGGGAATCCTGCCGGCCTTCGTGGCTGCCATCACATTCGGTGTGCTGGCCACATGGCGGAAAGATTCGATTACCATTTTGACTCGCTCGATCATAAACGGGATCAGCACGGTGATTCCGGCGGTTTTCTTGATGATTGGCATAGGCATGCTGATTGCGGCGGTGAGCCACGACAAGATTGCCGGCACGATCGCCCCGTTGATAGCCAGCATCGTGCCTACTACTGCAGCACCGTATGTGGTGGTATTCACGCTGCTCACCGTCTTTGCTCTCTACCGGGGACCACTCAGCCTCTGGGGCATGGGCAGCGGATTAGTGAAATTGATTCAGAATGCCACCACTCTTTCGGGCCAGGCGATAATGGGCATGCTTATGTCGGTTGGTCAGGTGCAGGGAATATGCGACCCGACCAATACTCACAATATCTGGATAGCCACCTATCTGGGCACGGACACGCAGGTGCTTCTGAGGAAAACGATACCTTATGCATGGGCCTGTGCTTTTGCCGGACTGCTGCTGGCCTGCGTGCTCGGGTTCGTGCCGCTGAGATGAAGCGCGCGGGGAAGCGATGTTATGACAAGGAATCGGATTAGCAGGTGACGAGATCGGCGAAAGTTAGAATTGGTATTGATGTCGGTGGCACATTCACCCATGCGGTTGCCATCGAATCTGATACCATGCGCCTGATCGGGCGAGTCAAAGTTCCTACCAGCCACCGGGCCAAAGAAGGCGTCGCCTCTGGCATAATTCAGGCCTTACAGAAGCTCCTGGCGGAAACCAAGATCGAGCCCGATGATGTCGGCTTCATCGCTCACAGCACGACCCAGGCCACCAACGCGCTTTTGGAAGGCGATGTCGCGCCGGTCGGCATTTTAGCGTTGGGCTCAGGCTTCGATGCCTGGCTGGCCCGCATTGTTTCTCGTCTTGGAAAGATTGAGCTGGCCCCAGACAAATACCTGCACACTTATCACTATTTCATTGATACCGGCAAGGGGCTCGATCGCCAAGCCGTGGTCGCCGCTATAGAAAGTTTGACGGCTGAGGGTGCCAAAGCGATTGCGGTCAGCGAAGCATTTTCGGTCGACAATTCCGCCAATGAGGAATTCGCAGTTTCCATCGCTCGCGAGATGGGCTTGCCGGCCACAGCCGGACATGAAGTGAGCCAGCTGTACGGTTACAAGGTGCGCACGCGCACGGCGGTGATCAACGCATCGATGCTGCCGAAGATGATCGAAAGCGCCGATATGACCGAGCAAAGCGTCAGAGAGGCGGGCATCGGCGCGCCGGTTATGATCATGCGCTCGGACGGCGGCGTCATGGATATCGAGGCGATGCGCAAGCGACCCATCCTGACGATGCTCTCCGGCCCGGCTGCCGGTGTGGCGGCAGCCATGATGTTTCTTCGCATATCGGACGGCATTTTCTTGGAAGTCGGGGGAACCTCCACGGACATCTCGGCAATCAAAGACGGCAAGGCTAAAATCAAGGCGGCGGAGATTGGCGGGCATCGAGTCTACATGCGCACTCTGGACGTGCGCACCGTGGGCGTGGCCGGAGGCTCGCTGCCGCGGCTCAGGGACGGCAAGATATTTGATGTCGGTCCGCGCAGCGCTCATATAGCCAATCTGAAGTATTCATCCTTCGAGCCGCCCATGCAAAGCCCGGAGGCAAAGTTGATCCGGCCGTTGCCCGATGATCCGGAAGACTATGTCGGGCTCGCTGAGCCCGCTCAGCCGCCAACCATCGGCCTGACGCCGACTTGCGCCGCCAACCGGCTGGGGTTGGTGAGCGAGGGGGATTGCGCCCGCGGCAATGCTCAGTCGATTGATACTGCATTCGGTGCGCTGGCCCATAAGGTTTCTCTGCCGCCCGATCAGTTGGCAAATGATATCTTGAGGTTGGCCAGCAGCAAATGTGCACCGGTCGTGGAAGCGCTCATCGCCGATCATAAACTGGATCGCGAGCTGGTGACGCTCTTTGGCGGCGGAGGCGGTGCGGCTGCCGTGGTTCCATATCTTGCCAGAGAGATGGGCATGCCTTTTCAGCTGGCCGAATCGGCTGATGTGATCTCGGCAATCGGCGTAGCCCTGGCTCTGATCAGGGAAACGGTCGAGCGCCAGGTGGTTAATCCCGGCGAAGACGACATTCTTAAAATCAGGCAAGATGCCCATGCAGCAGTAGAGAAAATGGGAGCCGACCCGGCATCGATCGAAGTGCATATCGAAATAGATACACGCACCAGCGTCATTCGTGCCACTGCCTGCGGTGCAAGCAAAATTGCTCAAAATGGCCCGGATGGCAAAGCGGAAGGCGATGCCGGCACGGTGGAGATTGGCAAACGCCTGGCGGCGGATTCGATGCGAGTCTCATCAGAGCATGTAAACGTCGCTTTTGACGGTGCTTTTTTCAAGATTTACGCCGCCGATAAAATCGAGAGCAAATTGATGGGATTGTGGAAGCATAAGATCCGCTCCCTGCGCGTCGTGGATCATACCGGCACGATCCGCCTCCAGTTTCGCAATGCCGATTTTGCCGGCACCACATGTGATAGCGCCGACAAGGCTATAATGCGTTTGATAGAAGAGCACGCCCAATGGGGAGATGCCGGTAAAGTGATTCCGGATGTGGTGCTGCTCGCCGGACCGAAAATAATCGATCTGTCCGGTTTGCTGGACGCCGCACAGGTTGTGGCTCTGGCCCGAGCCGAACTGGAGAGCGTGCCGCGGGATGCTCAGGTGGCGGCAATCGCTCGATTGGATTCCTGAGACGATCGTAGAGGTCGACCATCATGTCGCGTTTATCTCAACATCAGACACTTGAGTTGATGGCAGGCATCGAGCAATTCAACAGCGGCGAATTCTATCAATGCCATGAAACACTTGAAAAGTTGTGGTTGCACTACCCAACCCCGGATCGCGAAGTGATTCAAGGCATCATACAAATAGCCGTCGGCTACTACCATCTATCGCGAGCCAATCAAGCGGGCGGTTTAAAACTATTAAAACGAGGCGTGCAGCGTTTGCAAAAATTCGCGCCGGCTCACTTCGGTATTGATCTTGATTCGTTTATTGCGAAGGTTTCAAAAGAGATAACCCGTACTGAAGCTCACGCAGAACCGCCATCTTGTGGATTTGAGATTCCAAGAATTGAATTTATCTCGGCTACAGACGATTGTTGATTTCTCACTAACCAGTTATTATCACTCTCAGGAGCTTTTCCGGTTGGCTTATTGCCAACAGGTGAATTTTTAGCGAGCTCATCGTTCCATTTCGCGAGCTCATACGTACCAGAAAGTTAACCGAACAGTGAAGACGGGCCAGAAAATCCTTGTAGTCGACGACGAGCAGCAAAACACTTTGCTTTTGTCGGAAGTTCTCAAAAATGCCGGCTATTCGGTCGACGCGGCCAATGACGGGTTCAAGGCAATCGCCGCTTGCAAAGTGCGCACGCCCGACATCATCATTCTTGATTTGAACATGCCTTTGATGGGCGGCATGGCTGTTTATCAGCGTTTGAAAAAGGAAGACAAAACCAGCCACATTCCAATCATTTTTTTGGGCGCCAAGGATGAGCCGGTGCCCGATGTGGTAGGCGAGGAGCCGGAAAATGAAGACATCATTTTCAAGCCTGTGCAACCGGCAGAGCTTCTGGCCCGCGTCAAGAGCGTGTTGCGCGAGAAAGCTCTGCGTGATGAATTGCGTAAGAAAGAGCTGCAAATACGAGAATTGTCCCTGACGGACAGCTCGACCGACTTGCGCAGCACTCGCTATCTGACGGAGTTTCTCAAGCTCGGAATCAAACAGGCGCGCCGTTATGGTGTGCCGCTCAGCGTCGTCGTTTTAGAAGTCGACAATCACAAAGATCTGGCCAAGCATTACTCACAGAGCACCATTGATGAGGTGGTGGCGCAATTGGGCGACAACATCAAAAGGCAGATGCGCGATTCCGACATCGTTGTGCGCTCGGGCTCCTTCGAGTTCACCCTGGCGCTGACTGTCACTCCACGCGATGGCGCCATCGAGGTGGCGGAGAGGCTGAGAATTTCGATTCAAGACGCCACCTTCAAAGCCGGCAACGACATACTCAACCTCACCGTGGGCGTCGGCATTTGCCAGTTCGCTCCCCATATGGATGATGACGGCAAAGTGCTCCTTTCGCACGCCCGCGCCGCCGTCGAGCATGCTCATAAAGAAGGCGGCAATCGCAGCCTGATGGCCGAGTGATATGTGAATTCCGCCTTAAGGTCTGTGGCGCGAACTGCCCGGCTGTGTGACAATACTCTTTAGCGTATCCGGTAGCCAAGGCATCGGTTATGAACGCCGTCGGGGCGTAGCGCAGCTTGGTAGCGCGTCCGTTTCGGGTGCGGAAGGCCGGAGGTTCAAATCCTCTCGCCCCGATATTTTCAAACTTGAATTAATCGATTTCAGCGCTTCCTTTTGAGCGCTGCCACTGATTCATGCTTTCTAATTATCGTTTGTCTCAAGACGGCTTATGCTTGATGCTAGTCATTTGGATTGAACGGAAATTTCGAGGCGGCTCATGTTTGCATTTCTCAAAGGCGTCGTGCAGAGCAAGGATTTGTCGAACGGCTCGCTTAGCCGTCTTGTGCTGGATGTCTCGGGTGTGGGCTTTGAAATCTGGATGGCCAGCCGCAGCTTGCTGAGCCTCGGGAAAGCCGGTGATGAAGTCATCGTTCATACATTCCTGGCTGTGAGAGAAACGGAGATGACAATCTTTGGGTTCGAGACAGCCGACGAGCGCCAGTTGTTTCAAATCCTGCAAACGGTAAGCGGCATCGGACCCAAGCTGGCCTTGCAGATTGTCGGAAGCCTGGGCGTTAAATTGGTGGTCGATGCCATTCTCGAGGAAGATGTAAAAACGATTAGCCAGGCGCCTGGAGTGGGACCGAAAGTGGCCCAGCGTATAGTTCTGGAATTGCCGGGCAAGATTGAGGAGTTCGCCGCCCGGCTCGGCGCAAAACAAGAGCCCGTCAATGTGGCAGGTGATGTGCAAGAGGAAGTGCGGGCAATACTGGGCGGTCTTGGCTATACTGGAACTGAGATCAGCATGGCGCTTCGCAAGGCGCAGGGTGACGCCGACTTGAGCCAGGATGTCGAAAGCTTGGTGAGATTCAGCTTGAAGGTCCTGGGCGCATCTGCTGTTTCGTAGTTGGGTGGAAGGCCAGCTCGCAGGACATACATGCCGGAAGTGCGATTATGAAATCTCGGATAAAAGCCACCACCGGAGGTGCCTTTCTCGGATTGCTGGCTTGCGTGATACTGCTTTTGGTGCCAATTCTTGGTGTGCGCAAGCAGGTTGCCGAACTGATATTGAGCTGGCAGGAGCTGGTCTTATACACGTCGGCAGTTTGCGCCGCTGCCCTGGCCGGCGCCCGGCTGTCTCGATTGCGGGCTGAGGCGCAGGCGGCGGCGATATTGGATGATATGCAGGCGGGGCATGACGACAACGGCTCGCTCGAAGCCGACGATGAGCCCCCGATCACCGTGCCGCAAATTGAGCAAAGCCTGGCGGGCGGTCCGAAGAAGAGAACCTGGTGGAGGTTCAGCATGGGGTCGAGAACCAGGTGGCTTATAGCGGTCGGCTACTTGATTTTGTATGTGAACTGCTCGGTGCTTTGTGAAAGGCTTGCCCTGGGGATATTCCGCCTGGGCTCGCTCGAGTCGGAACTGATCAAGAGTACCGGCTTGGCCCTGTGCCTGCTTGGATTCTACTTGTCGCTTAGAGGTTTGTTTCGCTCGAATAGCCGCATCGCATCTGGTGGCATTGCGCCGAAGAGCGAAACGGCAAACGTGATCATTGCCGAGACCGCCGTGGATGCCTCCCAGACGCTGCCCAGCCAGCCCGGATCGTACAAGCACGATGCGGCAGCGCACCTGGCGAGCGCCGCTCAGGGGCATATTCCGCCGACTCGTCTTTCCTTTCTCAAAGAGCATCCGGTCTGTGCCGGTTGGCTGTGCACTATAACCGGACTGCCGCTTGTATTCTTGGCTTGGTTTCCATTGCTGGCTGTTCCCGGCATATTCATCGGCATGAATTGGCTCTTTGCAAAGAAGCTGCCGGCAAAGCGTCTGATTAGCAAAAACTGATTTTGTCAAAAATGAGCAATCTTTTCTTTGCAAGAGGTGGGCTTAAGATGCCCGATACATCAGGCTTTTGAAGATCACAATTATGATTAGGCAAAGCTAATCAGGATTCCAGGTTGTCAAGTATTGAGCCCCCTTGAGAAGCAAATAGAATCTTCTATGTGACTCTCACGAGGGGTGCATTTGCGATCCCCGCCACTGGCAGTTCGCTGATTCAGTGAGAAAGTGGGATCAATGGCTTTCGCTCGAAGCACAGCCTCGTTTGCATTGCGATCAGGCGCTTCTTTATGAGCGAACGCGTTAACTGATGTCTTGCCAACCGTCGCGTTACAAGATCAGGCAGGTTACAACGGGAAAGGAGAGCCGACGACATGATCAAAGAAGTTATTACTGATGAAGAACGTCAATGCCTCAGAATGTGGTTTAGACAAGCCATTGCCACTTTGGAGCAAGAAGAAGTGACTGCCGCGATCCGCGCCGAGCAAGCCAGATCCGAAGGCGCCAAGGCCAAGCACCGCAATCCTGTGGCACGACGCAGAACTCGTCGTTCGCGCATGATTCCGCACCTGCGCGAACTGGTTTTTTAAAGTTTTCAGCCAAAATTGGGTTCCCCCCGATCGTTTCTTTCGGCCTGCTTCGTTTCGAGGCAGGTCTTAGTACATAAATGACGACTTGCGATTTTGAAATCTTGTGGTACCATACAAATGCATGGTGATCGGTTGGCGTATGGCTGGTCGCATATTCAACCAATACTCAACTTGAATCGAACGGACATTTTTTTGGCGCTCAGGTATTGTCAATCTAAGGTGTAGAGCAGTCGGTTCCATGCGACAATAATAGTTGATGCAGACGTGCTGTATGCCTGCTTAGGGCTGTGATGCCGATCTTGGCATTCGCCACCACAGGCGGAGCGGACATTTTTATGCGTTCTCAAATTGAACGCGTATATGGCTGATGCGCGGCTGTTTGGAGGAAGAACATGAGCCCGCGACCCTACGTTCCCCTACATCTGCATACTGAGTACAGCCTGCTTGATGGCGCCACCATGATCAAGGATCTGGTGAAAAAAGCGAAAGCGGAAAACATGCCGGCTGTCGCGATTACCGATCATGGTGTCATGTACGGTGCGGTGGAGTTGACCAAGGCCTGCCACGAAATTGGCGGCGTCAAGCCGATTGTCGGCTATGAGGCTTACATAATCGACGGTGATATCACTGATAAGAAGTCGAAACAAAGTCTCTATCACCTGACGATTCTGGCCCGGAACAAAACCGGCTATCAAAATCTTGTTCGCCTGATCTCGCGAGCGCACCTCAACGGCTATTATTACAAGCCGCGCATCAACAAAGAGATGCTGGCTGAGTTCAAGGAAGGGCTTATCGTCCTCTCCGGCTGTCTTGGTGCGGAGCTCTCTCAATACTTGCTCAAAGATAAGTACGAAGAGGCCAAAGCCTCCGCTGCCTGGTTCAAAGAAGTACTGGGCGAGGACTATTACATCGAGGTGCAGGATCACGGCGTATGGGAGGATCGCAAAGTCAACAAGCAATTGCTGAGGATCTCGCGCGAGCTTGGCATAAAGCTGTGCTGCACCAACGACTCCCACTTCACCAATCGAGAAGACGCCAGAGCCCATGATTGCTTGCTGTGCATCCAGATGGGCAAGGTGGTTACCGATGAAAACCGGATGAAGTTCACCGGCTGGGAATACATCAAAAACGGCGACGAGATGTCCTATCTCTTCCGCGATCATCTCGACACCGAATATATCGAAGAGTCGATCAGAAGCACGCTCGAAATTGCCGACAAGGTCGAGCCGATCAAGCTGGCAGGCGAGCCTCGCTTACCGGTTGTCGATGTCCCCTCCGGACACACCGCCGAAAGCTATCTCAACATGCTCGTTTTCGACGGCATCAAAAAACATCTCGACGGTACGATTCCAAAAGAGTATGAAGATCGCGCCAGGATGGAGCTGGAGGTAATCGAGAACAAGCGATTCGCCTCGTATTTTTTGATTGTTTCTGATTTCACGCGCTTCGCCCGCGACAATCAAATTCCGGTCGGGCCCGGGCGCGGATCAGCGGCAGGCAGCCTGGTCGCCTACGCACTCGGCATCACCAATATCGACCCGATCAAATACAATCTCCTCTTCGAACGCTTTCTCAATCCGGAGCGGGAGTCCATGCCCGATATCGATATGGACTTTTGCATCGAGCGGCGTGACGAGATTATTCGTTATGTCTCAGCGAAGTACGGAATCGATCGAGTGGCGCAAATCATCACATTCAACCGCATGACCAGTAAGGCTGTGATTAAGGATGTGGCGCGCGTGCTTGAATATCCGTTCGCCGAGTCGACCAAGCTTGCCAAAATGGTGCCGGTCGTCCGGGGAAAGCCGACGCCGCTTAAGGACATGCTGGTCGAGCACCCCGAATTCAAAAAGACATACACAACCAGTGATGAAGCCAAAGAAGTAATCGACCTGGCCCAGAAACTCGAGGGTGTCAACAAAACATTCGGTATGCATGCCGCCGGCGTGGTGATCTCGGATGTGCCGCTTGAAGAGCTCGTTCCGGTGCAAAGAAACAACGACGGAACGGTGATCTCGCAATACTACATGGAAGATCTTGCCTACGTCGGCCTGGTCAAAATGGACTTTCTTGGTCTGCGCAACCTGACTATGATCGACAAGGCTGTGAAGATCATTGCAACCACCCGCGGTATCAAGATCGATCCTGATCAGATTCCGCTCGATGATGAGAAGACCTTCCAGACAATAAGCAACGGCGATCTATCAGGCATATTCCAGCTGGAAACATCCGCCGGCATGCGTCAGGTGGCGAGGGACATGAAGCCTTCCAACATGGAAGACATATCGGCTCTGATCGCTCTTTATCGCCCCGGTCCTCTCGATAGCGGCATGATCGAGAAATTCATCGATTGTAAGCACGGGCGCAGCAAGATCACATATGACACGCCTGAGCTCGAGCCGATATTGAAAGACACCTACGGGCAAATAGTCTACCAGGAGCAAGTCATGCAGATTGCGCAGAGGCTCGGGGGCTACAGCCTCGGGCAAGCCGACTTGCTCCGGCGCGCCATGGGCAAAAAGAAGCCCGAGGAAATGGAAAAGCACCGCAATATTTTCATCGGCGGCTGCGCTGCTAACGGCATCAACAAAGATATCGCCGAAAAACTTTTCGAGACCATGCTGCAATTCGCTGAATATTGCTTCAACAAGTCTCACAGCCAGGCTTACGCCATGCTCACCTATCAAACGGCGTTTTTGAAAACCCATTATCCGGTTGAGTACATGACGGCTCTCATGTCCTCTGTAGCCGGCGAGCAGGATAAAGTGCAAGGCTACATTGCCGAGTGCCAATCAATCGATATAGATATTCTGCCGCCGGATGTGAATGTATCGGGAAGAGATTTCACCGCTGATGGAAAAAACATCAGGTTCGGTATGTCGGCCGTCAAAAATGTGGGCGAGGCGGCAGTCGAGGAAATTGTTCGACAAAGAGAGCGCGGCGGGCAATTCAATTCGATCCAGGATTTCATTTCACGAATCGATCTGAAGACGGTAAACAAACGCACTCTTGAAGCTTTGATCAAAAGCGGCGCCTGCTTGAGCCTTAATGTCAGCCGCAAGCAAGCTCTGGAGAATCTCGATAGTCTTGTTGAGACTGCCAGCCGGCGCCAGTCTGCAGAAGCCTCCGGGCAGATGAGCCTTTTCTCGTTCGCCGGCAATGGTGATGGCGGCATTAAGCTTGATCAACCGCTCAAAGGCGATGGATCGGAATTTTCAGAAGCGGAGATGCAGGTGATGGAGCACGAGCTCCTCGGATTTTACGTCACCAGTCATCCACTCAAACGCGTCGCCAACAGACTCAAGTTCCTCACCACTCATCCAATCAAGGACCTGAGAGAAATGCCGGATGGCTCCAATGCCATAATCGGAGGACTGGCAAACAGCATAGAGAAGAAACTGACGAAGCAAAACAAACTATTAGGCATCATTCAAATGGAAGATTTGTCCTCGAAATGCGAAGTGGTTTTGTACAGCGATTTATTGGACAAACTGGAAGGCGACGTGCTGCAACCTCAGTCACTCTTGCTTATTAAGGGAAAGGTGAAAAAATTCGAGGACAACTTCAGTTTCACTGCCTCATCAATTCGGCGCATAAGCGATGCTTCGATGGTTGATGTTTGGATTGACAGCCAGCCGAGCTTCGCTGAGATGCACAAGCTGAAGGACATATTAATTGCCCACAAAGGCGAAGACCCGGTCATGCTTCACTTCCATCTCGGCAAGCAGAACAAGGTGATTTTAGTCGGTGCCCAGTTTTGGGTTACAGCATCGCCGGAATTGGTGACGGACATCAAGTCTAATTTCAATGGCTCGCTCAAGGTATTAGCGAGCCGGGTGCGTGCCTGATCGATCGGGGGCGGACGCTATCCGGGCTTTACTAATCTTTTGCTTGGCTGATTTCCGTGGCAGGATTAAGAAGCGAGCATGCGAGGCAAGCAGGTGAGAGGTCAGCCAGGTGGATTGGAACATGATGCCAAAAATGATGACAGCTAATGCGCTTGCTCTTGTGTTGCTTGCTTCTGGTCTGTTCTTTATAAGTGGTCGGGATCCGGTATTGGCTGAGAACGAGCCAGCATTATCCACGACAACAGACTATTCATTCGATGCGATCGAAAAGCTGGTGCAGGAGTATTATCCCAGAGCCAAAATAACGAAGAGCGGCAAAGGTATTCATTTCGAATTCAAAGTGAAGAAAGAAATGAGCATTTATTTGAATCGCCCGGTTGCAGTTCCTTCCGATGGCGGCATACTCGGCGATCTGCTTATCAAGGAAGGTGAGTACACGGAGAAAGACAAGAATCTATTGCCATCAGAAGAACGCGATGGTTATCACACTACCCTGACAATGGCACCGTACTCTTCCGTGCGCAAGCGTCATCTTCTCGCGAAATTGGTCTATCCGCAGGACGTGCCCGCCGATTTTCACGATCGCTTTAAGCAAGAAGTAGCTGCGTTCAATACCGGCGAAAGCACTGAACCCATAGCGACCTCGACGCTCCCCTCAAAAAAAGTGGGGCGCAGTGAGAGCCCGCCGGCAGTCGCCGCCACATCTGCTGGCTCTGATGCTCAATTGAGCGACCGCGCTTCGACCATGAAGGCTTCGGATGCGAAAAGTTCAGACGCGAAAACCTCAGACTCCAGCACTTCAGAGCATCCTGATTGGCACTTGTTGAAGCCTGATGGGATGCGCTTCAGCGTACGTGTACCACAAGCAATGCAGCCAAAGGTCGAGAAGCATCCCAGCGGTCTGACCAGCTACTTCTGGAACATGGAGTACATCGACTCACGATACGTGGTCAACATCTTGAAATACCCTCCTAACATGATGAATGATGAACAGATCATGCGCATGCTGGCTGACAGCCTGAGTGATAAAAAATCTAAACCGACAAATCCTCTTCACGATATCGTTCTGAACGGTCGCAAAGGAAAAGAGCAACTCCTTCCGGCCACCAGCAACACCAACGCCAGGCGTATTTTATGCTTTGCGACCTCTGGATACGGTTATATGTTTCTGGCCGGTTACCCCGGCAAAATCAAGGGCAACGATGAGTTTTTCAATTCCATAAAAATTGAAGACCCGCCTGAGCTGCCCTGGACAAAAATCAGCCAGGAGGATGCTCATCTGGAGTTCAGTTTTCCTGCCGAGAATTCCGTCAAGGAGGGTTCGGACGAAAAGGGATCTGGCAAGTCTTTCGTTGGTTCTTCAAAAGATGGCATTTACTGTGTCGGCCTCAACAAGTTGAAAAAACCATGCAGAGACGCGGCTGCGCAGGACAGCGAGCTCAACAGAGTGGCAGCCACGGTCTTGAAACAAGGAGCCCATAAACTGGAAAAATCGTTCCTCTTTCAAAATTTGAAAGCTCGGGAATACAGCTTCACAACCGAAAAAGGGCCAGCTTCTGGAAAAGTTATTGTTTGCATGAGTGATTCAATCGAATATTTGTTTATGACCACCGCTACAAAAGAAGAAGCGCGCGCCAAGTTTTTTGATAACGTCAAGATCGGCAAATGAGATTGATAAGGCGGGGTCGGTTAGCAAATTAAAAGGAAGGGAGCCGGTAACGGCTCCCTTCGGCAGTCTTCAGGCGACTTTTGATAGGCGTTCTTACTTGACTGTGACCTTGCGGCCTTCGCTCTTCGAAACGCGAGTGGTGCCTTCCGAGAGGTGCTGCTCGATGCTGCCGGCCGAGACCGGGATTCTGATAGCAGCTTCGTACTTCGGAACGCTGACGAAGAGAATACCGCGCTCGAGGCGAGCTTCGATTTCTTCTGCGCAAATTTCATCTTCGAATTCGAATTCACGAATCGAGAAGTGGCAGGGAAGCTCTTTTCTCAGATAGCTTGCTCTCTCTTCGAACATATTGGGAGTGCGCTTCGCTACGATGGTCAAGAAATTCTCTTCTACTTTGAGCTCAACATCATCAAGGACTACGCCAGGAAGCGAAACTTCGAGAATGAAGCGATCGTCGAGTTCGAGAATGTCGGTTTCAGGGGTGCTGTACGAGGCGAATTGCTCGTTCATCCAGCCCCAGGTGCTCATTTCCATGCCCAGTCTGTGGTTAGGCGAGTAGCGGTTTTGGGATTCGTAACTTTGGAAACCACGGTGGAGTCTTTCTCTTCGGTTGTGAAGGTTGTACTCTCTTTGGGTTCTTACTAGCATAGGATTTCTCCTCCTTGTTTTGTTGTTACGACAAGCGCACGCAGCAACGAGCCGCGCCAAAACTGAGTTTTGGTGCCGTTCTCTTGGCGATGCGGTCACTTCGTTGCTGAAAATGTTAACGCAAAATCAGCTAGGAAAGTTGTTTTTCACGATCCGTTTTGGTTTCCCCTTGTGAACCCCGGACCGGGCTAAGAGGTAAACTCTTCGGATTCAGCCCGATCCGTTTTTTTCGCCCTTGGGGATGGATACTCGCGATCGAAATTAGGGGTAGCCGACAATTGCATCTGAGATTCCACACAGCTTGTGTATATCCGATCGATTCTAGGGTTCCGTTAATGTATTAAATTCGATTAATTGTCTTCCGCGATCATTCATGCCACTGAATGTAGTATCAGCCTGCTGAGCCGCAAACTCTTGCTGCTCTTTGAATTAGGCGATGGAGCAATCTCGGCTGCAGGGCTATATGCCGTCAGGGTGCTGTGCCTAGCGTTTTTTCTTGACGGTCTTCTTTTCCGCTTTGCTTAGCCTGGGCTTTTTGGCCGATTCCAGAGAGGCTATACGCTCTTTCACCCTGGTGAGGACTCGTTCGTACTCGCTGAGGGTAATCTTGCTCTGCTCCAGATCGCGCTCGGCACGAAGCGCGTCGCGTTTGCAGTCCTCGAGCTCTTTTTTGCTGACCACCCCTTCGTTGTACAGGGAATCGAAACGCTCGGATTTTTGCCTCAGGTCGGCCAGGTTCTCTTCCTGGTCCTTCTGATCTTGCTTGGCGCCTTCGACCTTCTTCTCGAGGTTTTTCATTTGAAACTTCAGATCGTCAAGCGACAAAAGCTCGACCTGGCCGATATCAGCATTAGTAAAAGAAGAAGTATCAAGATATGTAGGAATCGACGGCGGCGGCGGCGGGACGAAGAGAGCTTTTCCCTTGCCCGTTTTCACCAGTTTGTGGGCATGCACCGGATGAGTCGATTCGGACTTTTCAAGCCGCTCTTTCTCTTGCTTGTCCTTTTCCTTTGAATCTTTCTCCGGCTTGTCTGTTTTTTGAGTCTTTGCCTGTATCTCAGTTTTTTTCACTGATGTACTTTGAGTGGCCGGCATTTTCGTTTTCGCCGGCGCTGAATTTTTGCTTTGATTGGATGCGCTTGCCGTCTTAAGTTGCGCGCTTTCCTCTGTGCCCTTGCCTTTGCCGGCTGGTTGCTGCCTCTGACTGCTTGCCGGCGAGGACGCGATAAGCAAAGTGGCCGCAGCCATGATTGCTGCTGAGCTGTGCAAGCGACCCCGCCGTTCTATCAATATTTGCAGCCGGTGCAACATCACTGGGACACCGCCGCAAGTTTCAGGTATTCTCTACACATGGTCGATAATTCTATTAATGTGCTTTTCCTTGGTGACATTATAGGAAGGCCGGGCCGACAACTAGTAGTTAAGTATGTCACCTCAGAGCTCGCTTCGCCTGAGCCGCCCGACCTGGTTGTTGCTAATGTTGAGAATGCTGCTCACGGCTTCGGCATTACCGAGCCCATTTTGAAGCAGTTGAAAACCGCTGGCGTGCACGTATTCTCGGGCGGCAATCACACCTTTGACAAGAAAGAAATTTTTGAAATCATAGACAGGTATCCGGAATTGCTTCGCCCGGCAAACTATCCTGATGGAACGCCGGGGAGAGGCACATACATTCACGATTTGAACGGCTTCAAGGTGGGCTTCTTGAATCTCATGGGACGCGTCTTCATGGAACCGCTCCGCTCGCCTTACCATACAGCCGATGAGCTTTTGCCCGCTCTGATCGAGCAATCGGATGCGGTGATAGTCGACATGCATGCCGAGGCAACCGCCGAGAAAGTGACTCTGGGTTGGTACCTGGACGGCAAAGTAAGCGCGGTGCTTGGCACGCATACCCACGTTCAAACTGCAGACGAGCGCATCTTGCCCGGAGGCACCGCATACATCACCGACGTCGGTTGCTGCGGTCCGGCGGATGGCGTCATCGGCATGAATAAAGAATCGGTCTTTCGTCGCTTGATTCAGCAACTGCCCGCCCGCCTGGATGTCGCCGATGGTCCCGCGATGCTAAACGGAGTGCGGATCAAGATTTCCAGAGAAACCGGAAAAGCTCTGAGCATAAACAGAATCTTTGTGCGGGAAGCTGAAGGCGCCCTCGAGAATGGAGGCGCTGATTCAGAGGATGCAGAACCTGATGCGATGTGACTTTCATTTGCATACTAATCATTCCGACGGCAGCTGGTCGCCTCAGGCGCTGGTATCACATGCCGCAGCGATAGGAATGGATGTGATTGCCATCACCGATCATGATACCGTATCTGGTATCGCGGAGGCGCAGGAAGCTCTTCAGTCTCAGAGTAAAACGGTGGCGATCATTCCGGCAGTGGAAATCAACTCAATCTGGAATGACGGCTATGGTCGGGTTCGCGACGTCCACATTCTCGGCTATTACATTGATGTTAATAACGCTGCTCTGCATGCGCTTTTTTCCAGGCAACGCCAGGCGAGGTTGGAGCAAGTCGAGGAGATGATTGGAAAACTGCAGGCAGGCGGCATCGATGTTTCTATGACCCTGGTTCAGAACCTGGCCCGGAGCAGCCCGATTGGCAAAATACACGTGACCCGGGCCATAGTCGAGGCTGGTGGCGCCGGCGATGTCAGCGAAGCCTACAGTAAATACTACGATCGTCATTCACCATTTTTTACGCAACGCCGGAGCGTTTCTCCCGAGGAGGCAATGCAAGCAATCAAAGACGCTGGAGGCATCGCATCCATCGCTCATCCTGGGGCGGACTCGATCGCCATAGATCTGATCGAGGATCTGAGAGAAAAGGGCCTGGACGGCATTGAAGTCTATCATCGCACGCACGGCGCCGATGAGATCCGGACATTGAGCGACCTGGCCGCACGCCTTGGCATGCTCGAGACCGGCGGCTCGGATTGCCACGGTCCCTTTCAGGAACATCAATCACTGATGGGCACCATTACTCTGCCAGAGAGCGTAGCCGATCGATTGACAGCCTTTGGGCGAAACTGACGCGCCATTCCTGTCTATTTCATCTGCTCATCAAGGGCTTTAGCGACATCGCCCTCTGAAGTCTCACCGCTCTTGCTCCAGACCGAATTTCCCTGGCGCCCGATCAGCACCTGGCAAGGGATGTAGCCCTTGTAGTGTTTTTTGATCAGGCTCTTAGCCTGATCGTTTGCTGGATGATCGACATCGATGAGGATGAACTTTATGTTCTTACTCTTGTATTTATTGTAGAGCGAGACTACTTTTTTAGCCTGCCTGTTGCTGTTCAGATCGCCGGATGCCGCAAAGAATATGAATGCGGGGCTGCCATTACCTATGGTGGCATCATCGATTTTGTCGGCAATGATTGGAAAGCCGCTGTCTTTATCTTCGACAAAAGAAATGCCTTTGCGAAGCGTGAGGTTCTCCGCCGCCGCCGCCGGCGCTGATGGCGCCCAAAATGACATGAGCAAAATCGGCAGGACAAGAGCGGATCGCAGCTTGCAATTGCGGTCGCGCTTTGCTTTTGCTTCTGATTGCCGGGGCAGCTTTTCCATAATCGTATTCCTGAGTAATGCTACCAATAACGACAGCATCCACTGGCAATAGGTTCCGTAAGATCAGGTGTGAGCAGTTTTTACTCGATTTTATCGTCGGAGCGCAAGTCCTTAACTGCAAAATCGCTGGCTTTGAGATTATGGATCCAGCGGGCCCATTTCTGATGTTCGTAACTCAGGCAATATTCTCTCAGGCTGTTCAGCAGCCGCTCGCCAGATTTGGAAGTGCCTCTAAAGACGTAGACGACATCGCGGTCATTCTCTTCGGGGCGATAAGGGCGAGCGCGACGGCGCTCATCAGTGCAGCGAATGTCGGTCTCGAACTTGGGAATGAGTAACTGGCAACCATTCTGGCTGTTTTTTTCTGCGGCACTGGCTCTACAGATGGTGATTTCGCAGTGAATCACCTGATCGACATTGCTCACAGGCGGCATGCTCAGCTTTTCCCACAACCAGCGCGCCAAAACATCCGTCGATGGCAATGACGGATCGGCTTCATGTAAATACTTCGAGAACGCCTCCAGAATCACGCAGTCTAGTCCTTAATCAGAGCCTATATTTGCGACTATATCATGGTCGTCAAGTGCCCGGCGGCGCATTGGCAAGCCCAATCTTTAAAATAATTGACGATTGAAACGGTGCACCCAGCCCAATTTGGCGGATAAAGAAATTAAACTTAGCCAATTTACGATCATTAGATTATAAAGCGTTATAATTAGAGTCACTTGAGTACCAGCTAGGCTCAAGAAAGCTGTAGTCAAATTTCAATTCCTCTCACGTGCCTCCTTAAGCATCGCTTAGGAAGGCGGGGATCCCCGGAGACACCCTGGGAGATTACACGCTCTAAGGCGAAGCTTCATAAGCTTGCTCTAGCCTGGTGAAGCAAGTGCGCCGGTTCTCTTGCACAACGGATTTTATCTGCCGTCGCTGGCGGCGGCTCAAATAACGAATCTGCATCAAAGGCGGCTAATGGCTTTTGCAGGCAGTCGAGAAAAGTGAACATCAACGAATTCTCAAAGACATTGACAGAAGATTTACTGGAGCGGGTGTTTAAGCCCGGTCAGTATGTCGGCAACGAATGGGGCGCAGCCAGAAAGCCCTTCGACAAGGCGCGCGTCAGAATGGCACTGGCATTTCCCGATACATACGAATTGGGAATGTCCAACTTCGGATTGAAGATTCTCTATAAGATCGTCAACGGCACTGATGGGTTTATGGCCGATCGTGCGTATGCGCCCATGTCGGACATGGAAAATCTCTTGCGCCAGCGGCAGATCCCTCTATGGGCGCTGGAGTCGCGTCGCCCCCTGGCTGATTTTGATTTGCTCGGGTTTTCACTTCAGTACGAGTTGACTTATACAAATGTTCTGAACATGCTCGATTTGGCTGGACTGCCTGTCGAAGCGAACCAGCGCACAAGCATCTTTCCGCTTGTTTTCGGCGGCGGGCCCTCTGCCGTCAACCCTGAGCCGATGGCACGTTTCATGGATTTCTTCATTATCGGCGATGGTGAAAGCAGCGTCCCTGCCGTAATGACAATAATAGATAAGTTCAAAAAGCCCGTAGCCAATCAAGATCAATTGAGCGCCGAGCAATTATTGAAGCTCAAGAAGCGCATTCTGCTCGCTCTGGCAATCTCGGTGCCCGGCGTTTATGTACCGTCCCTTTATAGAGTGAAAGACGGCCGGCCGGTTGCTGAACGACTCAGCAAAGCCGAGTTGCTCGATTACCTGGGTGATACCGGGGATGATGCTTTGCTCATCGCCGTGGAAGCTAATCTCGAGCTTGCGCCGGTAATGCAAGCAGACAATCAAGCCGATGCTGGATCGGAGTCGGAGTTTATTCCCGAGCGAGTGCTGCGCCAGGTATGTTCGCTCAATGACGACAATCAACCCTCCGGTACGCTCGTTCCTTATCTGGCTCTCGTCCACGATCGCGAGGTGCTCGAGGTCCGGCGCGGCTGCGACCGCGGCTGTCGTTTCTGCCAGCCCGGCTATACATTCCTGCCGGTGCGCGAGCGCTCGGCTCAGGATATCGTGCGGCTCTCCAAAGCGGGCCTCGATAAGAGCGGCCATGATGAATATTCGCTTTTGTCGCTGTGCGTCAGCGACTATACCAGCCTCTACGACACGGTGCGGGCGCTCAATCGCGAGCACAGCGAAAATCGTTCCTCTCTTTCCTTTCCGAGCCAGCGCGCCGATCGGATGAATATGGATATTGCCGAGGAGCTGAAGACGGTGCGCAAGAGTGGTATCACATTAGCACCGGAGGCCGGCACCGAGCGCTTGCGCAAAGTGATCAACAAAGGCTTGAGTCATGAGCAAATAATTTCGGCAATCGAGTCGGCTTACACATCAGGTTGGGCTTCCGTCAAGCTGTATTTTATGTGCTGCCTGCCGACCGAGAGAGACGAGGATCTGGAGGGCATAATTCAGATTCTCAAGGAAGCGAGTGCGCGCTGCCGGGTGGTGCAAAAAAACGATCCGCAAAAGTATAAGAAGACGATCGAATTTACCTGCACGATTTCGAATTTCGTTCCCAAGCCATTCACGCCCTTCCAATGGTTCGCGCAAGTGAGCCGTGAGGAGACCAAGCGCAAGCATCAGGTTCTGCAGCGAGCCTTGAAAGAGTCCGGCTTACGGCACGTTACTCTCAATAAGACGGATGCCGAAATTACTCTGCTTGAGGCCGTCATCTCGCGCGGCGGCAGAGATATGGCCGAACTGATTTACAGAGCCTGGCGAAAAGGCGCCGTCTTTGATGCCTGGGATGATCGCTTCAACCCCGAAATCTGGCACTCTACCGCCAACGAATTGGGAACGCCGCTCGAGGATCTGGCTTGCTGCGACAGGCAAGTCGGATCGGATCAGCCCTGGGATGTGGTTCATATCGGACTGCACAAGTGGTGGCTCGTCAAAGAATGGGAAAAGGCGATGAGCGCTGATGAAACCGGCAACTGCACGGAGCATGTCTGCCACGCTTGCGGCGTTTGCACCGAACTTGATACCACGCATGCACTGGCCGCGCCTAAGCCCGAGGTGATGAAAAAGAATCCCTTCGTCAAAGAGCTCGCCGGGCACAACGATGAAGACTCGCACCCCTCGCTTTTCTTCCAGAAGCCCCCCGAGCAGCCGCCGACTGAAACTCTCAAGCGCATGCGCTTTCGCTTCACCAAACTTGGCGATTTGCGCTTCATCTCTCATCTTGATCTGCAAAAACTGCTCATCAGGGCGGCTCGGCGCGCCGGGCTGAGGTTGGCTTATACACAGGGCTTCAATCCCTCTCCCAAGCTTTCACTTGCTGGTCCGCTGCCGCTTTATTTCGAGGGTCAAGACGAAGTGGGCGAGCTGGAGCTGGCAGAGGATGTCGAGCCGGAAGAGGTCAGGG
>JAJPJO010000301.1 GCA_021324135.1 Pseudomonadota bacterium | reverse complement strand
TCATATTCAGCGAGCACTCTTCTTAATTTGACATACAGCGGATCCTCGATCATGCGATGAAATTCTGGTTCTCTAGCTAACTTCTCGTAATTAGGCTCTTCAAACAGTGAGGTGAATCTTCCATCATTCATGATCTGCTGAATGTGCGGATTTGACCTGTACTGAAGCATATCTGAGCTGGGATGTGCTGCAGTCCACGTTCGCCATGCATTCGGAGACTCCAGAAATTGAACAACTTGACGATCCTTCCAAACATCAACAAGCGTCGGATCTCCCCACAGCTCGGTCAGATTGATGTTCAACAGCCTGAAATACTGCCGCTGATACCAAAATCGAGCGCGCCGTTCATCCATAAAAGTCTTTTCCAACAGCCCAGTCGACAACGCTTTGCGAAGCTCCGGATCGGAATAGCACAATTTCTTTGCCGCTTTGTTCGACATTGCATGCTGGAAGTAATCGAGGCGCCGAGCTTGATTTAAAGGCTCCTCTGGTACGGTTACACCGTCTTGCATGATAGGTAGCGATTCGACCATCTTCGCAAAGTTCTTGGAGCTCTCTACCGCATGTTCATTCTTGTGTACTGCAACCTGAGGAGTACTCAGGTTAGAGCAAACGAAGATTGCCAAGCTAACCACCGTTACAAGAGCACAGGCAAAGATCGGAACATATCGCAATGAATCCGCGGTTTTCCTCCGAGTCCCGCTGAGTTCAATAGGTTGCTGAGGTGCCTGGGTAGATGATGTCACCGGCACTGATGAAAGCGCACCACTCAGTTCGTGCGCAGATTGAAATCTGCAGTCAGGATCCTTGACCAGGCACTTCGCAAGGACTTCTTCAATATCTTGCGGAAACTGCAGATCCGGACGGACAGCGGCAAGCGAGGGTGCCGGATGATGAGCGTGCATACTAATGGTTTCAAGGGCGGTGTCACTCACAAAAGGAGGTCTACCGGTCAACGCTTCGAACAAAACACAACCGAGTGAGTATATTTCCGAGCGTGCATCGAATGGCAATCCAGAAACTTGATCAGGCGACATGTACGCGGGAGTTCCTGCGATCGTATTTCCATTTACAATGGTTGGCTCTAGCGTGACATGCTTAACGATTGCCACGCCGAAGTCAATCAGACGGACGTCCAGGTTTAACTCATCATCTCCGAATACCAATATGTTCGAACTCTTTAAGTCGCGATGAAAAATGCCTCTTTCATGTGCATACGAAAGAGCCTCCGCTACGTGCTGGAAGATTGCGATAGTCGCTCCAATCGGGATCGCACCACTAGCCAAAATTCGGTCTTCAAGGCTAATGCCCTTGAAGTATTCCATCACCATATATGGTGCACAACTTTCAGTACTGCCGAAGTCCAATACCTTTATTACAGATGGATGATTGAGTTAGCTGGTTGCCTTTGCTTCATTTTGAAAACTCACCAGCTGTTCCGGTGTGATCGAACGCAGACATTTGATCGCTACCTTCTTACCGAGGAGGCGATCGCGACACAAATAAACACAACCAGAAGCCCCGATTCCAATCACTGACAATGGCTTGTATCTATCGCGTGGAAAGTGTAATGGAGACAGGTCTAATTCTGGTTCCTCGACTGATTGATCCTGGTTCCGGCTGGCCTCTGGATCGTGGCTGATGTTTGAGTCGGCCGTGTTCTTTTTATGCGTTTTGACCTGGGGTAAGTCGCAACTGCATATAGCCGATCGCAAAACCCATTGCGTCATGCTACCTACTCGTCCTGAACCAATCCGTTTGCCGCATTTAGAGCAAATTGCAATGCGGTCTTGCAACATGTCTTGTGGCGGTGACAAATCGCAGCTGCAAACGGCAATCCATTGCGTGATGCTGCCAGTGCCGCGTGTTTTGAGCCGCCCACAGTTCGCACAAGTTGAAGTGGTTGCTTCCGTCATCGGATTTAAAATTGGTGGATACTTGTCTCTTGCATAAGATATATTCCCGAAGACCATGATTCCAAAGTCGTTCTGTTTCCTAGCATTGCTCCAGCTTCTCTCATAAAAATTACGCTTGAAGGCGCTTGCGATTAGCTGCTACGATTTTTTCGATAGCTTCCAGCGTTTGCTTGCGGATTGGTAACTCGCCCACGAACTCGCGGAAGGATTCCGATACCGCCGCAATTCGATCGATCGATTTTGCGGCGATGTTCTGCTTAATTCCCGTTTTATCTGCCAATTCCAGTAAATGCTTGCGGCCGGGCAGGCGTGCTTCACCGCAAATATCCATCTGATGTTCACCATTTGGTCCTGGACTATACGTGAGATCGTAGGCGGGAGAAAATGTCCACCGACCGTCCTTGTCCATTAGAAACGAAAAGTTCTTGGAGTGATCGTCCCGATTGTTGAATACAACGTTGAAGATGCAACGTTCGAATGCACGGAGCACCTCGCGCATGTCTTTGGTCATAAACTTGGTCAACCGCAACAGAGAAATATAGTCAAGCTGTGGATGGCGGAAATCCACATGGGCTGCGCCAGCAGCCGTGTGCATGAGTACACGCATTCCGTCAACGCGGTCGAAGCGTTCGCTACCAAAGGCAGACATTTCTTTATCCAGATCGAAAAAATGATAAGCCGGAACGGTTATACCGCTCGCTCGTGCGAGCTCACAATACAAGGCCTCGATAGCACATGCTTCCTTGTGTTCATTTTGTGCCGGAAATTTAACCAGCATTGGCGTTCCGCGACCAGATTCCGGCGTGGAAATGAGATTCGTACTCTTGTCGAAATTGACTAGTACCTTCGGTCTCGCACCGTGCGGTGAACCTCCCATTAGGAAGAGCTTTCGAAGCATTGCTTCACTTTCATCGTCTTCGAACACGTGGCGAACGTCTTGTGCGAGTTCCAGTAACTGTACATCTTCTGGTGGTAAGCCATCGATTTCGCTTGGCTCAAATGCAAGCGCTCCCATTGCGGTCTCGCCGATATACCCCAATCGGTCTAGGGGCGACACCTCAACTGGATCAAGTCCTTGCTTGCGGAAGAGTCTGTCCATCACCAAAATGCCCCAGCCATCGGGCAAGGAATCGCATATCAGTCCCGGTAGTCGCATCTGATGGGCAGGATGACCGCCAAAAGTTTTGCTGCTCAGAGGCAGTTTAAATGGCGAAACTTCCAAACCCCGTTTAAGAGCCTCAGGCGTATATTCGAATAAAATATCTCTGCCGTTGTCGGCTAAGACCCCCAGGGTGAATCGTTCTCCCCAGCCTGCATAGATTACATTCAATTTTTTCATGAACGCCTTCGCGATGCGCGTTGTCGCCGCTGCTCAGCTAGTTCCATTTCTTTAATCGTTTGTTGTTTTACTTCGAACAGTGTCGACAGTGACTCCGAAAGCCCAAGTACAGAGACGATACGCAAAAACACATCGAGTGAAACTTTGCCCGATTGCTCGAAGGTGGTTAGAGTCCTATGAGAAATTCCGGCACGGGCCGCCAGTTCACTCTGCGGTAGGTTTTGTGCGAGTCTGTGCGCGCGTAACCTGGCTGCGAGTTCCTCGGCTATTTCGCTAGTGGTTGCTAATCCAAAGTGAAGCATTCTCTTCCTTTGCATAATGCGTAATATTTTACGCATTATGCGCAAAAAATGAAGTTAACAGGTAGTATTTTACCACTTATCGACGATAGGGCTATCATAGAGTCGGCACTAGCCGTTTTGGATCTGTCCATAATCAAAGCAATCAATCTTGTCACATGCCAGCTTGTCGTGTCTGATGCGGAGCAAGAAATTCTGTCAAAGCATGCGGCGTCTCCGACAAAGATTGTCTTGGTGAGATTCTTAGTGCCCGGTTGCATCAATGGTGCTTCGCCCCGGTGCAGGTTTCGACATGGAGGATTTGCTATTCGGGACGTGCTCGGTCCTAAACGATGGACTTGCCTGTGGCATGGCGATTTCTGGGGACACCTTTCCCAGTCCAACGAAGAATCATGAAACTCGCTCTCTTTCATTCAGATTTTATCCGCGTAGCTGAACACTAACATCCTGTAAACTTGAACACGCCTTTAGTAGGAGGAATGAAATGGCGAAGAAAGTAGATACCGACGCACCGGCAGCCCTGATTATTGAATTCAAGACTGCAACTGGAGAGGTCTGGGGGAGTCTCACAGCAGAGGCGAGGGAATTTAAGACCGGTTCAACTGGATTTTACGCAAACGGCAAGATCAAAAATCCAAAAAACGGCTTTCCCTATCAGATCGGCACCAACATCATCCTAATTGGAAGCAAAGAGTGATCGTCACTCCGGAGCTCTCAGCGTAGCCCTGGGCCGGTAATGGGGCAGCGTGCGTTGCACAAAAGCCTTGATTTCGTCGGCCAAAAAAACAGTTGAGAAGTCTCCATGGTGTGCCTTTGGTTCAATAACCAGCCAGTGAGGACACTGCGCCATCTGGTCGAATTCCTTTGCGTGGTGGGCACCAATGATGGGGTCGTTGGCGCCGTGAATCAAGAGGACTGGAATGATCTTGTTGCTTCTCATGAATGCCACCGAACCCATGTCAGGGTGCGGGAATAGAAAGTCCGGATATAGCCTGTAGAGCGGAATACGCTCAACAGCAACCTCATTGATTGAAGTGTATGGGCTAATGAGGATCACGGCAGCGCAGGGCACGTGTTGCGCAACATGGCTTGCCACCGCGCTTCCAAGAGAAAATCCGCACTGAATGATCTTTGACGGTTCGATGTGCTTGTTATTTACCAGGAAATCATAGGCTGCAATTCCATCATCCAGCATCGCTTTGTTAGATGCGTTGCCGCCGCTCATGCCGAAACCCTGGTAGTCGTATATGAGAACTGAGAACCCGGCTAGCAGCATTGTTTTTGCTAAACCGAAATGTGCCGTGAGATTGCCGCCTTGTCCATGATGCAAAATGACCGTGTATGAAGAGCCCGGCTTGTGAAAATAAAAACCGTGAATTTGATTTCCTGATGAAGCGAAGGTGACCGGTTCACCAGTCGCGCCGAATACCTTTGCAGGGATGCCGGTATAACTCGTGACTCTCAGTGGCAGATAGAGAAGGACATTGGCTAGCGCAACTGGAGATAACGCAAAATAGCCACCGAGTAGCAGTGCGGCAGTTGAAATCAAAGCAATGAGCTTCTTCCGTTTCTTCATGGTTCCGCCAGGCAAACTTATCCTTCTGCACTTACCGCCCTAACCGCATTCTTTCAGGAGAAGGGCAAAAAAACAAATTCTGTCGTTATAGTCACATGACGATAGAATGTCAGAAGAGCAAACATCAATCTGCATTCGGTTTATCGACGGTGTCGAGGGCGTGCGCATGACCAATGGTCAGCGCAGCCCGGGACCGGGAAGGGGACCTTTCCCCGGCTTCTGGTCCAGCTTTGGTTGCCGCAGCAACTTCGCTTCTCGGTCCGGCGACAGTCCCGCCAATCTAGGCAAAGATGGGTCGCGCGTCTGATCCCACTTCAGCGTGTCAGTTATTGTGGCTTTTATTGGTCTGTACGTGAGACCGGCTGCAACAGCCTTGCTGCGATCAAGCCTCATCGCACCGGCTAAATTTTGCTTCGCAACAGGAATCCATAACGGCAATTCCGTCCAGGGCTTCACTTCTAATTTTTCCAGGATTGCTTCTTCGACTCGCACCACCTGGCAATTGTTTCCGACCGCTTGTTCGCACGCGTCCAAGAAATCTCCCATCGAAAGTCGTCCTTCCGGTCCTGTCGCAATATACACACCGCGTGCTTGCGCTTCTGCAAGTCGCAGCACCCAGGCGGCTAGATCGCGCACATCGATAAATTGAACTAACCGGTCAAATCGATCGGGCACGGCGATCTTTCCGCCGCGCGCAAAACGTGCAGGCCAGTAAGTGAAACGATCGGTCGGGTCGTATGGTCCAGCCAACAGTCCTGGTCTGATGATGAGCGAACGCTCCGGCATCAACTCAGTGACGACTCTTTCGCAGTCAGCTTTAAGGCTGCCGTAACTTCCTGGTTCGCCGGGGTTCGTGTAAGTGATCGGATGATCCTCGGAGATGGCAATTGCCGAGAAGTCGCCGTAGACCGAGACCGTTGAGATGAATATGTAAGTGCCGATGAATCCCCGAAGAACATTCAATGAATAACCAACTGTCTCTGGATGAAATGCACAAGTGTCGATTACTGCATCAAACGTTCGACCAGAAAGAATGCTCAAATCACTGTTGCGATCTGCCCGTAGTTTTTCAATGTGAGCTTGCTCCTCCAGCTCATGTGTTCCTCGGTTGAGCGTGGTCACCTGATGGTTGGCGGCTGCGGCGAGCATGACAATATGTCGGCCGAGAAAGACAGTACCGCCGATTACCAGCAAACGCATGTCGGTTCCTAACCACCGTGAGTGTACGGACAGACCCAACTCGAATGTGATAAGCCGCATTTTGGGCAGTAATGCGACTCAGGTGGAGTGTACGCCGGGGTCGTGGATGCTGGTCCATACTTTGGCAGTTTGCGCTGGTATTCGGCATTAGCGGCATTGATTTTGGTCGTTCTTCTCTGCATCTCCGCCTGGCATGCATCCTTTAGTTTAGCGGCTTTATCTCGATAAGATGGATCGCCCATAGCCAGCACCCTGTCACATTCTTGGATCGCCTCTTGCAAAGGTCGCATGTCGAGCTCATTGTGAAGGTTGTTCTTTATGCCCAGGTTGCTTGCCATCGCCGCACCAATTCCGGTCATCGGCAGCCGCGATTTGATCTGAGCCAGAACCGCCTTCTGGTAGCGCCATTTGGGATTTTGCGGTTCCCAGTTCGAAAGTGAGCTGAGCAGAATGCCTTCAGCTCCCGCTAAGTTTTTAGCGCCCTCATAGTCTTTCCTGTCCAACGTGGCGCGCAACTGGTCGTCGATCAGAGCTGCTTTCGATGAGGCGATTTGAACATAGTTCGCTTCAGGCATCGATTGTGGTGCCGATTTCAACATCGTGCATGCCTCACGGGTTCGATTTGCACCCATCAGGAAATCGTTTTGTTGAAAGTAACTGTCTGCTTCTGAAAGCCGGCGCTCGATAGTTTGACGCATGTTCGGTTGGGCAAACGCCGGTGTTGCAGCTTGCCAAAGAGTCAGCAGGCAGATCGCCATGATTATTCGTTCGAGCATACAGGCCTCATCTTGAAATTTGTTTCGCAGAGCTGTCAAATTATAGCTGCACAAAATCCATTCTGATCACGATGTGGCGTTGAACGACAAAACAGTCAGCTAGAGACTAGTCGGTTCGAGTTTGCTCCGCCTTTTGGGGAAGGGTCAGAATACATGCAATCATGACTATTGCAATAACTGCCGAAGCTGCATAGCGGCTCAGCTCAAGCCCTCCCTGTGCATGCGGTTTGTCTAGCAGATCGCCAACCGTCGCTCCCAGCGGACGGGTAAGAATGAAAGCGCTCCAGAACAAGAAGGTATGCGAGGTTTTGGTCCAGAAATAGAGTGCCGCAACAATCGCCAAACCGGCGGCGAAAAGCAGCGCTCCGCCTTCGTAGCCGAGCCCCAACCCGGTCTTAGGGTCGGCTACCCAGTCACCAAGGGCGGTGCCAAGCGTTTGCGAGAACATGACCGTGATCCAGTAAAATGCCTCGGCTTTGCGCGATCTGATCTTGCTTACGGACACAGAGCCCACTGAAAAACGCCATAGTGCCAAAGATGCCACCAACAGGCAGAACAAGATCGATGATCCACCTGCGTACCCGATGCCCAGCGAGCGATCGCAGAAGTCTGCCAGGGTTGTCCCCGTGGTCGTCGTTGCCACGATGACGAACCAGAACAAGAATGGGTGAAACTTCTTGCTGGCTATTTGCGCGCTCACTGCGCCAACGAGAATGGTGGCGAAGATTGCAGTGCCTGTAAGATAACCGAGATTCATTGACATCGTAACGGCGTCACCGCCCGTTTCGCCCAATGTAGTCGCCAGAATCTTGATTAACCAGAATGATTTAGTAACTGCAGGCACCTTACCTGCAACCTGCGCTGTGCCATTCCCTGTCAGCACTTCTTGTGTCATTTGAGTCATCGCAGCACCTTTTTATGGAAGATTCAATGTCGTGATCGGTTCTGACATGGACGGAGGCGGTTCGTCCTTGTTGCCGCTTGGCGCATTAAACTTTTCGGAGGGAGGATTTCTTGAGCTGGAGTAAAATATCTGTTCGAAGTGCCAGCAGGAGCTGCTTGCCTTGGCCGCCGATGCATAATCTATGCGACAGGAATTTCCCATCAAAGTCGAATACGAAGCCTACATAATTCCAACTGTAGGAATCTTCTTTTGCGCGTCAGCGGTTATTGCCATTCCGCTTGCCTTATTTCTCTGCCTGGGTGGACACGGGGCCGTCTCTGCATCGCTGGCTATGGGCATTAGTATCGCCAGTGGTGTCATCGCCGTTTCAGTTTGGATCATTCATTTGCGACGAGTGCACACGGGCAGGAAAATTATTCTGGACGATGATGGCATAACCTATTTCCACTTCGCCAATGATAAACGCACCGTCGCGTGGGATGACATCGACCAGTTCAAGATCTTCGAGGGTACGGGAAGCGAGTCACCTTCGTATTGCGAAATCTATGCCGGCGGTAAGCAGAAGCTCAAATTTGAATCGGATTTTGCTGATTACTTCGGATTGCAAAAAGCAATACAAAAACAAATTCCAAAGAAGACAAAAATAGAGCAAGTTGATTGACATTGGGCAAGGACGTGCAGGGGCTCATCGTGAAACGAGAGTATGAGTTGACTAGAGTAATAGACTCGAACGAACTCGACATCGCCGAGATTCGCAAGCTCTTCCTGGAGTATGCCGAATCGTTGCCGCACAGCCTTTGCTTTCAGAATTTCAATGAGGAGCTGGCGACTCTGCCTGGAAAATATCGGGTCCCCGACGGTTGCCTGATTATGGCAAAACAAAACGGTTGTGTCGCTGGTTGTGTTGGTTTGCGACCAATCGGAGATCAGACATGTGAGATGAAACGCCTTTATGTACGCCCTGAGTTTCACGGCTGCGGCATTGGGAGAGGTCTGGTTGAAGAAGTCATCAAAGTGGCCAAAGATATCGGTTACGAACGAATGCGCCTTGATACCATGCCATCTATGGTGAATGCGATTGCCCTTTATCGCAAATTCGGATTTGTCGAAATCGAACCGTACTGCGAAAATCCTGTCGAGGGAGCCCTTTTCATGGAGTTGAGCCTGCTAAGCCCTGCGAGGACGAAGGGACGGGAAAAGGCCTAGTTACGGGGCGCTTTGTCCTGAAGGAATTTACTGGCCTTATCGAGAATACTTTCCAGGACGGAAACCTGCTTATCGATCTCTCTTGCTGCCTGCGCCACTTCGACGTTTCGCGGCGCAGTGTCATCGACTAAGGTCGCGCACACGTCGAGCTGTTTGTTTAGTTTGCCGATCGCAGTCGCCCATTCCCTGACGATGACCTGCCACTCAGGCATGTATTGACTCGGTACATGCGCCTTTTCTGTTCTTTCATTCAGGCTCTTCAAGTGTTCGTTGAGAATTTGCACAAGTGGTTCCATCGTTCCAATGAAGAAAACGAGCCATGCTTTTCGCAGCGGCAAGTATGCGCTTTGACTTTCGAGCGCGTCTTGCGGCATCGATGACAGTGAGGGGATGTTTAACTCATAGTGGTGAACCTTCTTTCGCGTCGCCTCAACGTAGATGTTTATCGCTTGCTGGCGAATTCTCTGCAAAGTGTAGGCAACGTCTTGAATGTTTTCCAAACCCAACTCGGCGGTTGCATCTGTGCTCTCATCCGCAGCCGATTTCGTCGAGGAGCCTTGAGAGCCCTTTGCGGACGATGGTTCCGCGCAAAATGCCATCGGTTGTCCGTAACTTATCGATACGATGGTAATGAGAGCGATTACGCTTAATCGATTCATCGTTCCTCCTGAGCGCTTAGAGACTAAATTCGGAGTCGTCCAGATGCATATTAGATTGAAAGTTTTGAAATTTCGATCTTGACCAGAATTTGCCGTTTTCAAACATATCCCACTGCAGCGGTAGTTTCTGTGATGGATCAATGTAGACTCGATCGACCACGGCGTCGCTCGCGTCATCGGTTCGTTGCGATTCAATGACAATCGCGCGTGTGCCTAGCCCCTCTATCTGCATCGGCTGCTCGGTCGAGACGAGCTTGAGACCGGAGCCCGCCTCTTTGCGCAATTTCTTCAACAATGAGCCCAGGTCACATTCAACCGCGCTCAGTCCGTTTGGCATGCGCAAAAGTCTTGAATCCGGTGAGAGCGTCATCTTCATGCCCATCATCTGCGGTCCGCCCTTTCCTCGAATCTTTCCGTCCTGACTTCTTACCAGAATGCTGCCGCTCTTGCTGCCATACTTTTTTACTTCTACACGCACTGCGTTGGTCGGCTTGAAATAAAAGGTCCCAGATGCCTTTGAAGTCTTGTTGCCGGTGCGAGCTTCAAGTGATGCGTCAAATTTGTAGCAGTCAAGCGAGTTTACGCGCCCGATCAATTTGTCGACCAGCGCTGTTGCATTCTTGCCTTGGGGTAACATCGGTGTACCATCATTGACGTCAGCGAAAGCTATGCTTGAGGGCGCTTGAGAAGCAATCGCCCAGATGAATGCGAGATAAAACGCTGACCATTTCATACGGTAGTACATGGCGCTAAGGATTTTAAGAAATCAAGATCAGAGAGCTTAGCACAGATGAACGCAGCGATGCTGAAGCGGTTCAAGATCGTTAATCTATCTGAGGCATTGCCGCACGAAATGCGGCAATTGTCTGCTCGATGTCTTCCTCTGTGTGCGCGGCTGAAACGCATGCGGCATCCACCGCAGTTGGTGGCAGCATGACGCCGTGCTCGAGCATTTTATGGAAGAACCTCGCGAATGCCTTCTCGTCGATTTTTTGACTGTCCTTGTAATTTCGAACAGGTTGATCGGCAAAAATGATCGCGAACATGGAGCCGACGCGCGCCAGTTGAATTGCCGATGAGCTATGTCGTTTTTCATCGATAACCTGTTGCATTCCGTCGAACAATTGTTGCGAACGTTTTTCCAGAAGAGTGTAAACATCGGGATTTTGCAAAGCCGTGAGTATCGTGAGCGCACCAGACATGGTGAGCGGATTGCCCGAAAAAGTGCCGGCCTGATAGACCTTACCCAGTGGCATGAGGTGCTCCATGATTTCGCGTTTGCCGCCATAGGCGCCGATAGGCATGCCTCCGCCAAGAGCCTTGCCGAAGCAGGTCAGGTCGGGGCGTACACCGTAAAGGGCTTGCGCTCCTCCGTAGGCCACCCGAAATCCGGTGAGTACTTCATCAAAGATGAGAACCACACCGTATTTGGTGCAGAGATCTCGCAAGCCCTGCAGGAAACCTTCCTCCGGTACGACGACTCCCATTGAGCCGGGCACGGGTTCCAAGATTACTGCTGCGACCTTGCCGTCGTATTTGTCGAGGCAGCTGTCGAGCGCTTGCAGGTCGTTAAATGGTGTGCGAATTGTGTTGCTTGCCGCTTCCTCTGGAATGCCGCTGCTGTGTTTGTGGCTTGATGATGCGAGCACCGAGTCGCTGTGCCCGTGATAACAACCTTCAAACATCACGATTAGATCTTTGCCGGTGTAACCGCGGGCCAATCGTATGCTGCTCATCACGGCTTCTGTGCCTGAGTTTACAAAGCGCACCATCTCGATGGACGGGATGGTTGATGTCAGCGCCTTAGCAAGTTCAAGCTCCAGTTTGTGGGGCGCTCCGAACAAAGCACCATCCTTGATGGCATTGCTAACTGCAGCGCTAATCGGAGCATAGCCGTGCCCGAGGATTGCAGGACCCCAGGCGCCCACATAATCTATGTAGACATTGCCGTCGACATCGAATACTTTCGATCCTTGTCCGCGTTCGATAAACAGAGCCTGGCCGCCCACTTCGTGGAAAGAGCGAAATGGGCTGTTGACGCCGCCCGGGATCAGCTTTTGAATTTGTTCGTTCAATTCTGCTGATTTGCGCGTGGTCTTCCCGGCGGTGGATGTGTTCATTGTGCCTCTGGTTTGCTCGACTCTAAAGCGTGCTGCCTTCGCTCAAGTACAATCGCCCTGTTGACGCGCACTTCGCATGCTCAGTCAATGGCCTGAATTGTCCAAAATCAGCATCGAAGGCAAAAATATCGCCGGCATCGATTTTGAAAACCCAGCCGTGCAAGCTGATTTTGCTCCGCGAGATTGCCGATGCTATGGCAGGATGAGTCTGCAAGTGAACCAGTTGTAAGAGTACATTTTCTTGCACTGCTATGTTGATCAATGTTCCAGGATCTGTCTCGTTGGGATATTTGTCGAGCACCAGGCGCTTGGTTGTTTCTGCGTATTGCAGCCAGGTTTTGACGCTGGGCATCGACTCGTGCAGATCCTTACCGAACAACAAACCCTTCATGGCGCCGCAGTTCGTATGGCCGCATATGATCACATCCTTGACGCCCAATGCTTCAACTGCATATTCGATCGTGGCTGCCTCACCGCCGCTCGCCGTGCCGTAGGGTGGAACGATGTTGCCTGCGTTTCTCAAAATGAAGAGTTCGCCCGGCTCTGCCGAAGTGATGAGGTTGGGGTAGATTCGAGAGTCGGAGCAGGTGATGAAGAGAACTTCAGGACTCTGATTGGTCGAAAGCCTTTCGAACAACTCCTTATTCGCTGCGAATGTTTCGGAGCGAAAGCGCTGCAGTCCTTTCACGAGCTTTTTCACGAGTTTGCCTCAATCTTATTTTCCGGATTCAATATATCAGATCGAGCATAGAATCAGAACATGACCCGGGATAGATGCGCCCTTCCTCAATATAGATTATTGTTGGCATATGGGCTACCGTTGCTGTGAAAGGGCGATACAAAGGTGCAGGTATGATAATGAAAGGATTCGCGTTTACATTAGCTCTGGCTGTCGCAGCCCTGGCTGCACTGCCGCAATCTGCCGCCTGCTTTGATTACCGAAGCTACAAGGAATTCAGCAAAGTGGCGACCGAGACCGAACACCAGGGCAAGTGGCAGCAGATTCACTGGCTCAAAGACATGGAGCAAGCCAAGGCTCGTGCAAAAGCTGAAAACAAACCGATTTTAGTTTTCCTCGTCATCGGCTTCAAGGGGCAGGCGCACGCGCCTGATTGTTGAATAGGCGGTCGCATGGCCCGGGGCAGTTCGCTCTCGGACGATCGAGTGATAAACGAGATAAACCGCAATTTCATCGCCGTCGACAATAACATCAGTGACCAGGGATGGCCTGCCGATACGCCGGCGCTGATGCCCTGGCAAAACTGGTTGAGCAATCATCCTGGTAATGCCCGCAATGGTTTTACAACCAGCGTCGTTATCACGCCTGATGGGCGGACTTCGCTTGGCACCTCCGGTTCTGGATATATTTCCGAGTGGCACTCGTCCATTTGCTATGACCCCACTAAGTATCTGGGCTTTCTCCAGGGCGCGCAGGAGAAATTTGGCCGCTACCAAAATATCGCCGCATGCCCGGATGCCAAACAGCGTGCTGTGCAGTATATGCAGCTGGCGCGCGAGATAATGCTGGAGAATAGGGACAGAAATCGACCGGAGCTGGCCGGACGGTAGCGCGAAGTTACATGCAAGGGTAAACTAGAGATCGCTTTTCGATCTACAAGAGCGGTTGTGAACACTTGTTCAAAATGTGGCAAATCGAGAGATGCTGGAGCTTTAGGCAGCATCACGCAATGGATTTTTCATTGTCGGTGTGACAGCCAGACTCTCGATGATCAAACTGAGTCAGCTGAAAATTTGTGTCCGAAGTGCGGCAAACGCCAGACAGCCGGCCGGGTCGGATCGCTCACGCAATGGGTCTTTCGCAGCGATGTTTGCTCTTGCACCGCCTCGAATATGCCGGGCTTTCGGCGAGCGCGTGCCTTCGCTGATGTGCGAAACTCGCTCGGGCAGCCGGAAATACAAACAACGCCTGAAGACGAGTCCGCAGCTCAGGATGAAGGGCCAGGACCGGACGACGAGCCGGGACTTGATTTAGACCCGCAGACCTTCCCACTCGATCGGTACAAACCCGTTCTTCTGGTCGGAACAGGTTCAACCGGCGTTGTCTACTTATGCCGCGACAGGCTCCTTGGAAAAAACGTATCGGTCAAATGCCTCAGGCTGGTGACTAACGAGCAGCTGATTGAATTCCAACGGGAAGCGAAGGCAACGAGCATACTGAGTCACCAGGGCATAATCTCAGTGCTCGACTTCGGCGCGGCTCGCTGCGGTGCACCATATATGGTGATGGAATATGTTGAGGGTGTGAGCTTGAAGAAATGGATCGAAGATCGCGGTCCGCTTGCTCCCGAGCTGGCTCTTCGTGTGTTTGCTCAGGTTGCCGACGCTCTGGCGTATGCGCACGGAAAGGGAATATTACATCGGGACATTACCAGTGCGAATGTGCTTTTGATGGAAGACGGCGAACGAATCATTACAAAAGTAATTGACTTTGGAGTGGCGGCCGTCAGGCAAGCTACCCAGGAGCCGACCGTCTTCAACGGCAATACGATCGTCGGAACACCCGCTTATATGCCACCGGATGTAGTGCAGCGCATGCCGTACACTGAGCGCAGCGAGATCTACGGACTTGGATGCGTGATGTTTGAGGCCCTGGCAGGACGCCCGCCCTTTAACGGTGATACCGCCCTTGAAACCATCTCGCAACACGTCCATAATCCGGTGCCGGCGTTGAGAGATGTTTACCCGGAGCTCCAAGCAAACGAGGAGCGTGCAGGTCCTGCTGAACGAAAAAGCCTCAAGGAGCTCACGGATGGCGTCGAGGCCGTCATATCTCGCTGCCTCGAGAAAGATCCTGAGTTGCGCTTCGCATCCATGAGCGAGTTGTCCGATGGACTTCGCGAATTGAGTAGTGATGCCGGACAGCATCCTCATGCCGATTCGAGCATGGATGTGCCGGAGGTGCAGCCATTTAGCCCTGCTCGTGTGCAGGAAGAAGACCGCAGAGTGCGTAATCTCACTTCGGTCTTTGTTGCCGCTGCTGCTTTAGTCATTCTTTGCGTTGCTGCATTTGTTTTTCATCACGCCGGCGATGGATCAATTTCTCAGAAGGAGAGCCGCGCCAAACTCGATCTCGAGGGTGATTTTATACGCTTCGATGACGAGGGAATCAGCCTTTCTAAAGGTACGCTTATAGTCTATGAGTGTGCAAGTGATCGCGCACTTGAGAGGATAGTCAAAGCCATTCCGAAAAAATCAGAAGTGGAGGACGTGTCGATTCGGGAAATCGGTAGTCTCCGCGGTCCGGGATTGAAGTGCCTTCAAGAGCTACCACTGAAGCACTTGGGACTGCAAGGGCATGGATTCGGCGATGAAACACTACTGGCGTTGCCCGCCCTTCCTCTTCTTGAGGGCATATGTCTCGAGGATTCTGAGAACTTAACAGGCGCCACCTTCGGGGATCTTCGACGTTTCCCACACCTGGCTGCATTAGATTGCCGCAACTGCAATCTTAGCGACAATTGCCTTAGCGAGATCAGCAAGATTCCCACCCTAAATCTGGTGGCATTCATCGATGGTGGCGGCCTGAGCGGAGCCGGTCTTGGGAAGCTCAACGAAATCAAAAGTTTGCATCAAATATACTTCAACAAGGCGCCGGGGTTAAACGCCAAAAATCTGGTACAGGAACTGCCGCGCTTGAAGTCTATTTACGTGCTGCATCTTGCATTGATCAAATTCAATGGATCCATTGCCAGAGCGCTGGCGGACATGCATACATTGAACGATTTGTCATTGGACTCAACAGCTGTAAATGACGACGAGCTTGCCATGATTCTGGAGGGAAACAAGAGCTTGACGAAATTGTCGCTCGGCTCCTGTCCGAAATTGACGATCCGGTCCTATAGAGCGCTTAGGCGCGCCCGCCTGACGGACCTGAATCTGTCCGGCAATAAGCTGACCAGGCAAGAATTAAACGCCCTGCTCGAGTGCAAAACTTTGAAAAAGTTGTGTCTGTCCTGGTGTGATCTTACCCCTCAGGAAACTGAAGAGCTCTTGAGCAAGCTCAATCTATCTGAACTCTGGTTCGCCGAAAAATGGGTCAATGCCGAGCTCTTGCAGGACCTGCAGGCGAAATACAAGAATTGTCGCATCACCACCCATATTCGAACGGATGGCTTGCTGCAAATGGAGAGTCCGAGACCCTGAATCAGATCTTGCGAACTGTGCCGCCGCTGAGGGTCAAGTTGAAGCACTTGCCGGGCAAGCTGCTGGGAAGAAGCAAACCATCGCGGTCGAAGCCTCTAATGACCATGGTGTCGCCTGTGACACCAACCGGGAGCGAGTACGTTTCTATCAATCCGGGTTGTTCCTTATTGCCGCTTTGAGCAGAAAGTCTGGAAGCCGCTTGATTGATCGCTGTGTAATCGCTGAGGCTCATGCCGATCGCGTCATATGCCGCGCCTTGCGGGGCGATCTGCTGGTAGCGCGGGAAGAGCTCGGTATTGTTGGAAGAATTGATGTAGCGGATTTTGTCTCCCATGCTCTGGAATTCGCGCGGCGAACGAGGATAACGTCCATGCTGCGAATAGAATTCATTGAGAACGAAGGCAATCGCATCCATCGATTCGATTGTTTTTGTTTCCGGGGAGCCGGCACGATAGAGTTTGGTGCCGTTCTCGTCGACCAGTCCCTGTCCCGATGTTCTAACAACTTGCTTCTGGCCTTTCGATTCCAGGTACAACTCAGCTCCTAGTTGTCTTACTTTCATTTCCTTTTGTTCGTTATTGCTGAACAAAACGGCTTTATTGTCAGGGCTGATTGTCACTTTGACAAAGCCGTCAGCGGAGCTGTAATTTCCGATGTACATCGAAAGCAAACCAGGGGTCGTTGAATGAAGTGCCGCTGTCGCCTCTGCGCCATTCGGCTGACCGCTGTGATCTTTGATCGTTCCTGCCAGGAAGAACCAGAGGCAGAGACCGATGCAGGCAACAGCTGATGCGATTCTCGGTGCTCTTCGATTTGTGAATTGCAAGACGCGAGCCGCGCCTGTGACTGGCTTTTCTTCGAAGGCGGTGCGCAATTTGCTTGAGCTTACGAACTTGGAGCTTGTCGTGAAACCGTCGAGCTCGTCGAGAAGACGCTGCGCGTCCTGAATGGAATGGAAGTTTCGTTTGATGAGCGATCTGAGGCTCTCTTCCACGCGGCGAGAAAACGAAGAAGAAGCGCCAAGACTTCCCTTCGAATCTCTGAGCAATTGCATGTATGTCTTGCATGCATCTTGAGTGTTGCCGCAGCGCTCGAGTGAACGAGCGAATTTAAAGCTGTAGGAGAGAACTTCCTCATTGGAGAAAAAGCTCTCGCTGCTGTTGATGTACAGTACTTGCTGGAGAAGCACTACAACATGATCGTATTTTCGCTGGGCGTAATTGACGTCGGCAAGGATTGCGAGACACGTGCACATCTTCAAGCTTTTCGGACCGTACAACTCGACGATGTTGTTGAGTATTTGTTGGCAGATTTCCTCAGCTTGCTGGTGACAGCCATTGCTCGCCAGCAACCGGGCGTGCTCGAGGAGCTCGTCGGTAATCTGCAGTACTTTGGATGTATCTTGGAAAGACACTTTATTCGAAGCCTCGTTGAGATAAGCCTTTTAGCTTTCCCTCGCTTACGTCAATAGCAACGACTAGAACTGGCGGATTCCATTTGAACCGGTTAGAGGCGCCATTCCTAGTTGTTGTTCGAGATACCTGACTCTTTGGCTCAGCTCCGCAACGATGCCGGGCTCGCGAGAGGCTCTGGCAGCCAATTGCTCGGTTTGGTTGTGGTACGTCAAGAAATTCTTGATGTCTCGACCTTGCTTTCTGAGTTCATTCATACGATGGAGATTCCGGAATCTTTCGAGTTGGAAAGGTCCGCGGCAGGGAATGCCGAGTCCGCCGAACTCGCGGGCGATAATGTCTTGAGCTACCTTTTGAATGTATTCATTACCATTGCCCTGGAAGTTCGTGTCGCTGAACATCTGCTGCAGCTGTTGGGCTTGCGAAGAGCTGATGTTTTGATCGAATGATTTCGGACTCGAGGTAAACAGGGCGATCATATCGGTGGTAGTAGGACGTGCGCCGGAGGCAACCTTGGCTTTCGGCGCTGGTTTGTGAGCGCGAAGCTCGGAGACTGATTTCAGTTGTTCCTTAACTGAACTCGACAGGGAAGTAAGTTGCGACATTGCGGCGTCCGCCTGTCCGTTGCTCTTCATCTGGTCGAGGTCAGCGATGCGGGCTTCAAACGGTTTGATGCCGCCGCCGAGCTCTTGAAGATGCTTAAGATCCTGGCTGACGCTAGCTTTCAAATCTTGATACGGATCTGAAGAACCGCTGCTGGACTCAGTGTCGGCAAGCACTGGATTCACTGAGAATACGAAACTTAGTAAGAGAATTAAGCAAAAGAAGGTCTGCGAGTAAGTCATCGTACTCACTCCTTTTGTTGGTGGCGGATTTTAGTAAACGCAAATTAACGCGGTTTCATAATTGACCTATTTTAAACAGAATTATGTGACAAATTTGTGACACCATGACATGGCAAATTAAATTTTTTTAGCCGGCCTCACTTTCCGGGATTAACCGGCCCAGCCAAGTATCGACCCCCTTGCTCCCAGGCTGAGGCGCCGAGCAGGATAGCCGGGGTCACACACATATATATGGATTAGAGTTCTACGTTGGCGTCGACTTTGTAGTCGCCTTTACGCAACTGTTTAACGCCCAGAACGATTGAATTGTCCGCGCCACCAGATGTGGTGACGAGAAGATTGTCCCCTTTAGAAAGCTTTATGACCTCAGGAGTTCTATTTACTATGCGAATGGGCACAGGGGTTCTGGTTCCCTCCACGCGTACGACCAGGCGGTTGAGGGCGCCTTTCGCTTTCTTCAGATCAGGCAATTCGATGGCCGTCTTTATGAAATCGAAAGTCATCGGATTGGTTCGCATCGTGGTTCCGCTGATGTTGACCGTATGAGCGCCAGGAGCGATATTTCGTGGCAGGAACACCTTTAGCTGGACTGGCGAGGCAGCGATGACACTGGCTTCGTGCTGTCCGTCGACGAGGATGTGATTTCTAGCAGCGAAGCCATCAAAGTCATGTCCATCCACGGTGAGCATTCCGTCGGCCGTTACCAGTTTCGACACCCTATCTATCTGTGGTGCTTTTTGTTCTTCTGAGCTGAACAAGGGTTGCAGAATCTCGACTACGCCAGGGCTGAGTTCCGGTCGCGCCGCCAGAGATATGTGCAAGGTCCTTCCCGGGGTGGCATCGTCGGGAATCATATAAGGAATCTGTCCTTGTTGATCAGTGCAGAGCGTCGCCCCGTTGAAACTGAGTTCCACCGAACGCTCGGGTTGTCTGTCCTTGTTCATAACCCCGACCGTGAGGAATTTGCCCGCGATGGCTCTCTCGGGCAGCAGGAGACTGGCTCCCAAACTCGGCTGGCGAACGATTGTCGCGAGCGCGGGGCTTTCCCAATCTCGGCTCGAACTAGCTGAGGCGGGGCCGGGAATTGCGGAGATCCTGGGTAAGCTTGTGGTTCCACTGGAACTTGTCTTTGTGGGCTCATCCCAGCGGCTCGCTACATCAGGGCTGCTCTGGCCCCGCTGAGCAATCTCGCCATTGCCGGTACTGGCGTGCCGGCGTCGGTTGTCGCTGAGCTGGTCGTCCGCGTCATTTGTTCGGGGGTGTCGTGCCTCGCGGCGGTCATCGATATTCTCGTCCGTGCGAGTTCGGCGAACGTCCCGACGATCGTCGACGGAACCTTCAGTGTTGCGCGCCCGACGAGTTTCACGTTGCTCGCCTACATCTCCGTCTGCTGTTCGCTCTCTGCGCGCATCGCGTCGTTCAACAGTCTCTTCCTCAGCCGCTCGTGGCTTGCGAGCCACTCGTGTTTGATTGGTGTCTTCATCCGCTGTTCGTTCTGGTCGAGCGCGGCGCTCGTCTGCATCATCGGCGGTTCGTGGTCGGCGAGCTTCGCGACGGTCGTCTGCGTCATCCTCTGCGGTTCGTGCCCGACGAGCTTCGCGACGGTCGTCTAGATCATCGTCGGCGCTGCGAGAACGACGAGCTTCGCGACGGTCGTCTAGATCATCGTCGGCGCTGCGAGAACGGCGAGCTTCGCGACGGTCGTCTGCATCATCATCGGCGCTGCGAGAACGGCGAGCTTCGCGACGGTCGTCTGCATCATCGTCGGTGCTGCGAGATCGGCGAGCTTCGCGACGCTCATCGCCTTCTTCATCTCTGCTTCGCGATCGACGAGCTTCGCGAGCCTCAAGTCGTTCGTCGTAGTCTTCGTCGGTGCCACGTCCTCGGCGAATATCTCTCGCCTCGTCACCCTCGGCTCCGCGCTTGTGCTTGGTTTTCTCTCCGGCGTTGCCACCACTTTCGGTGCCATCGCCCGCTTGTTCGTTATCTTTTACGGCCAGCAAGGTTTGTTGCTGCTCTTCGAACTTTTGCAAGGCGGCGAGATAGTCACGACCCCTGCTAGTCAATATAGGCTCAAGGACTACCTGGGACTTTTTTTTTACAGCGTCCTCCTTGCCTGCCTCCGATTTTTCCTTTGTAGCAGGTTCAGTGCCTTCCTTGTCTGCACCCTCGGAAGCTTCATCTTTCGAACGGCAACAGGCGGCATCGACGGTGATACCGCCGACAGTGCCTATCCAGTATGTGACATCTGACTGGCTTTGAATATCGAAGCCGCTCTTAACAGGTGATCTGCCCTGTATCACAACTACGAATTCGCCGACCTTTTCGCCGTTCTCAAGGCTTTTGTCCTGGCAGTCGCCGGCAATGGTCAGGCTGAGCATTCCATTAATGCGTTTGCCCCAGACCGCCGCGATCGAGCCGCGTAATTTGTTTGATACCTGAATGTCTCCGGATGACCAGGCTTCGGTTACCATCGAGTTCTTCGCGGTTGATGCAAACTCGGCAGCGAGAATGCGATTCTCCTTCAAGTCCTTGGAAGCAAGCGCTTTTTCGAGAATCTGCCTGGAGAGACCAACAATGGTTTTCTCATCGCTGCTCTGCACACCATTAGTTTCATTGACTTCATTGAGCGCCTTGGTCATGTCTTGCAGGACGCTGATCAACGCGCTGTCCGGCACGAAAACCGGCTTTTCCAGCGCTGTCTTTTCCGATGCCGGCGCATCCTTTTGCTTCTCAGTTGATGCCCTGGCGCCGCCTTCTTTGGGCTCTACCTTAACCTCTGCCTGACCCGAGCCTTTGGATTTCTCCTCCTCAGCTACTTCTTTTTGTTGGGCTGCATCTTCGCCATGACCAAACCAACCATGCTTCTTTTTCTTGCTTGTCTTATTTGAATCTTCTTCGGCTTCTTTGTCTTTCTCGATCCCGCGTCCTTTGGATTCTTGTACCTGGTCCTTCGCTTTAGCCTTGTCTTCCTTATCCTCGACTTTGCCCTTTACCTTCTCCTCTTTGGCTTCCTTTGCTTTCGCCTTCTCTTCCTTGGCGTCTGCTTTCGCCTTCGCCTTCTCTGCTTTTGCTTCTTCCTTGGCTCTGGCTTTTTCTTCCTTATCCTTTATTTTGTCTTCTTTAGCCTTAACCTTGTCCTCGTCGGCAGTGGCAACTTTACTGACTTTCTCTTTTGCTTTGGACTGCTTGTCTGATTTCTTGTCGGTCGTATCTGTTTTGCTTGCCTGCGCCAACATCGATTTACTCTTGGACGGTGCTGCGTAAACCGGGGGCAGCAAGCCGCATGGCAAAGCAGATTGCACGAGCAAAGTGAGCGCAGTCGCTAAACTCAATCGGGTCGCGGACTTCCACGTAAGCTCTCTATTGCAGGAGGTTGCTCTTGCGGTTCTTGACTTCATCATTGCCTCGTCTAGTTGCTGGATTTGGAAGAGTAAAAGCGTTAAACGCCATGATTGTACTACTTAGATCTTCTGTTTTCATCAATGTTTGGTGCGACTGTTTTCTGGAAACTTTCTTGTCAAGCGGGTTGTGGCAGGCTGACGCACTGGCGCTGCTGGTAGAGGCCCGCTGATGCCGGTGTTAGCTGCTTGGTAGACAGCGGTGGACGATTGTTGCAAATCGACGTTTTAGACGATTCTGTTGAAGCGATTACTCTGCCGAGTGCTATTGCGTAACCACTGAGTTCGTGATCAACCAGGCGCCCCGGATCTTCTCTACTGTATAAATCACTTTGTATGACTTCTCAGATGCATCCTTCACGGCTTTCATAGTAGTGGCGCTCATGAGCTGCTGTTTCTCTTTGATATAACAAGCAACCTCGTACTTCGATTGCGGCACTACTGCTTTGTAGCTTTGCACGTTTAACTCGATTGGAGTCATGTCGTAGTAGAGATTTTTTTCCATTAGCCATCTGAGCGCCTGATTCTGCGTCTCCAGGGCTTTGCCACCAAGTATGCGAGTGAGATTGCTGCTCTGGCGGCTCTTCATGGCCGTGCGCTTGATGCGCTGCCAACCTTCGATCAGATTTATAAATTGGCGCTTAAGCTGGTCGTCTGCCGGTCTGCCTGGCTGTCCGCTCGCCTGCGTCGCGGAGGCCGCACTACCGGTGGTGCTGTCATTTGAATGGTCATTGGTATTGACGGTGGTGCGAATCGTAAAATTGAGATCGCGGTTATTCTTCTCTTCACCAGTGCGTGCGTTTAATCCAGGATTGGCTGCGATATGCGGGGCCGGCTTATCGCTGTCAATTGAAATGAGGTAACTGAGATTGCCCGGAACGGTGTCTTCCCCCGGCTGTTGCCTCTTGATGCTCACCAGATACGAGCCTGCTTTCAGATTGAGTTGCCCGGCTGCAGCTGCGCGTTCGGATGAGGCGATGAGTTTTTCCTGATTCTTCTCGAGGGCGGAATTGAAATCGGCAATCTTTGCGGATTGCGCCCCGAGGGCTTCGAGGAAAAAGTCCGTGGTCATCTCCAGAGCCAGCAACTGGCTGGGCTTGGAGCTTTGATTTACGACTTTGAGCTCGGCATGCGTGACGTCATCGCCGGAAACTCTCAAGCGCAACCGGTTTTTCGACTCATCGACCAGATCGGTGTCTTTGCCTTTGAAGTTGGTGAAGGGTCCCACGCCTGGCCAACCGCCGGTTTTGACAAAGTCGCTTGCCGCTATTGAGCTCAATTTGCAGAGCGGCTGCTTGTTGGAAGAAACGCTTGGACGCTCAAGTTGATCGCCGTCGCTGTCGCGGTTCGTGCTCGCACCAGCTGTAGTGGCACTGCTTGAGTCTGCCGTCGAGGCGGAACTATCTGCCGCCGTGGGCGTGCTCGTCGAAGGTGAGGTGCCGGAGGCAGTGGAGGTGCTCGGCGAAGTGGAGGTGCCCGAGGCAGTGGAGGCGCTCGGCGAAGTGGAGGTGCCGGAGGCAGTGGAGGTGCTCGTCGAAGGTGAGGTGCCGGAGGCATTGGAGGCGCTCGGCGAAGTGGAGGTGCCGGAGGCAGTGGAGGCGCTGGGCGAAGTGGAGGTGCCCGAGGCGGTGGAGGCGCTCGGCGAAGTGGAGGTGCTCGAGGCAGTGGAGGCGCTCGTCGAAGGTGAGGTGATCGGGGAAGTCGTGCTTGCCGAGGTGGTGCTGCTCGTGGACTGGCTCGCTTCCTTACTCGACAACGGCTCTGTTGGAGGCTCGTCTTTTGCAGGCTCAGCGGTCTTCTCGCTGCTGGTTTTCAGATCGGCTCCGGCATCCTTTGCATTGTCGCTCTTCATGCCGGGCGGCAACTGGTTCAGCTCATTTTCTTCGTCATTTTTTCGGCGCTTCGTTTTTTTCGATTTCGCTTTCTTACTCTGTGGCTCTTTGGCTGCGGCGCTGCTGGGTGATGGACTCAAATCTTTCTGGTGCTCCTGCCACATCTCATCGAGCGAGCCGTCTGGGTTTTCTTGCGCCACAGCAAATTGGCCCACGATCAAGTTTCCAGCTAAAGACAAGCAGCCAGCCGCCATAACGACTGACCAACGCCGTTTGTCTGAAATAATTCTCACGCTCAATCCCACATTCGTACGACGGGTAGCCAAATATCATATCGCGAATGTTAACAAGAGACTCGCGAAAAAGCCCTGTTGTCACATTCTAATCTGAAATAATCTGAGAAAACTCGGAGAGACCACATGAGATTGTTGATATTAGGGGGCACCGGTTTTCTTGGACGTCATCTGGTCGAGGCTGCGCTGAGCCAAGGTCATGAAGTTACTTTGTTTAACAGAGGTATACGCAACCCTGAGCTCTTCCCTGAAGTCGAGCATTTAAAGGGTGACCGGGATCAGGACCTTTCGCCTTTGCGCGGTCGCCGCTGGGATGCTGTCATTGACACGTGCGGCTATGTTCCACGCCAGGTAAGGCAATCGGCAAAGTTGTTGGCGGGCTCAGTTGAGCGCTACATTTTTATCTCTTCAATTTCCGTTTATGGAAAACCAGAGGAGCCCAATACCACTGAGACTGCGCCTGTGGCCACGCTCGTGGATGAGAGCATCGAGGAGATAAACGGAGATACATACGGACCTCTGAAAGCCCTGTGCGAAAGAGCTGCTCAGGAGAGCATGCCTGATTGCGTCTTAGTCGTCCGCCCCGGATTGATCGCCGGACCATACGATCGCACCGATCGATTCACGTATTGGGTTCGGCGCATCTCGCGTGGCGGCAAT
>JAJPJO010000512.1 GCA_021324135.1 Pseudomonadota bacterium | reverse complement strand
TGCTTGAAGCGCCAGGCCAATTTGCCTATGCTCGTGGTCTTGCCCGTGCCGTTTACACCAACGACCAGATAGATGTTCACCTTGCCTGGAATGTATTTGAGCCCCGGTTCGGGAGCGGATTTGAGGATGGATTGAAATTCCTGGCGCAGGAATTTCAGCACGTCGTTGACCGCCCAGTCTTTTCCCTTTGCCTGTTTCCGCAGGTGGTCAACCAGAGTTTCGGCATTGGCTAAACCGATGTCGGTCTTGATCAATTTTTCTTCCAGGTCCTCCAGATATTCTTCATCGACCGGAACGATCGCAGGCTTGGCACCAGGTGCGGTGGCAGCCGGCGCAGCCGTTTTCGACGCCTCAAGCTGGGCGATCGGAGTCGGCAACGTCGACGGTGCAGCTGTCTGCGCCGGTGCTTTTGCAGGCGCTGATGATAAGTTTGGAACCGGCGTAAATGCAGGTGCGGCTCCGGCCGGTATATTGGCACCAGTTTCGCTCGGCCCTGATTGGGCCAAACCACCGGCGGTGTCATCGTGCGCCCCGCCGGCGGTGACATGCGCACCACCTGCAGTGCCATGATAAGAACCGCTCACGGCAGCATCAGCGGCCGCGCCGCCCTGATAATGTCCACCCTGCTCGGCCGCATCCTCGTATTCCGGCTGTTCATCGCCTCCTACAGAGCCGACGATTTGACTTTTGGTTTTAGAAAGAGCCGTTTTGAGTTTGCCTAAGGTAGAGCCCCACCATCCCTTGCGCTCTTCTTCTTGTCCTCTATTTTCCGACTCGCCCATGGCCGATTGCTCCTATTCCCCGCCGCAGATTATTTGTTCCAGCCCGAGTGCTCATCCTTCTTTTCTAACAAGTCACCGCTCAAACAACAACCTCGCCGCGAAACTCGCCGGTCTGCCTGAAATACTCAGCCTCAGCAGCAAGATCGCCGAGAATGCCGTTAATAAGCTTGGCCGCCCGCTCATCAGCAAATTTATGGCATAGCTCGACCGCTTCGTTTATCGCCACCTTAATTGGAATATCCGGCATGAAAAACGCCTCTGCACATGCTAATCGCAATATATCGCGATCGATGCTGACCATGCGCTCTACGCGCCATTTGCTCTTAGCAGTCTTAATGAACTGATCGATTTGATTGCGATTGGCGATGAACGTTTCAACCAATTCAATCAAAAAGGCTCTCACCTCGGAGCGATCGTTGCGTTCAATCAAAACGGACGAAACGTGCTTGCATTTCGAGCATGGCACTTCAATGCGCGTTCTGCCCGCGTGGAGAACCAGTTCAGGCATATCAATCGCTTCCGACAATAATGACAGGGCTCGATCGATGCGAGCAATCTCATCCTTGAGCTGAGCGCTCGTAATAGGCACAGGTCTCAAGTTCTCGAGCTTCATGGTATTGTCCGGATGCTCGCTTTCGACCTCGACCACGGCGGCCGTTGCGGCGGACAATTCGGCGCTGGCTGAATCGAGCAATTCCCGGGTATGGCCGACAAGCATCTGCACTGCCCGACCGACCAGATCTTCAATTGCGAATTTTTCTAACCTGCTTGGGTCTTTGGGCAGTTGCGGCAGTATAATTACCGCCAACTCGCGCGCCATACGCCTGGCCGTCATCGTGAGCTCCCAATCTCTATTGCTGAGATCCGTGAATCAAAAGCCCATGTTAACACCTGGAAGATGGAATAAGCTTGCTGCCCGAAAGCTTTTTTGCAATCTGTATGGAACGACCTCAGCCTTCAGGGACGGACCTGATCTTCCGACCTCTGCCAGTGTCAGACCTGGAGCTGCACCTGCATGAGTTTGCGAGTCACGGGAGGAACGGCGCGAGGCCGGGCAATTGAAAGCCCGCCGGGCAGGGACGTGCGCCCGACCAGCTCGAAGATCCGCCAGGCGCTTTTCAACATCCTGCAAAGCCGGCTCTCGCCTGGTTTCAGCGAAGGAGATTACCATTTTCTCGATCTTTTTGCCGGAACCGGAATGATGGGAATCGAGGCCCTGAGCCGCGGCGCAAGCGAATTAATTGCGGTGGAAGCGGATCGAAAGTTAGCCCAAAACATCATCCAGTCACTTGAAAAGCTCGGCTTGGAAGGCGAAGTGATCGCCGGCGACGTGCGCGAGACCCTTGATAAGCTGCCGGCTTATTACTTTGACGTAATCTTCGCCGATCCACCCTACAAAACCGTCCTGGCTGACAGTACGCTTCTTCTTGTCGACAAGCACAATCTTTTAAAGCCGAACGGATTACTGATAATAGAGCACGCCCGCCAGAGCAAATTCTCGCAGGATAAGGTCGCGCTCAAGAAAGTCGAGGAGAGAGATTACGGACAGACTCGGTTGTCTTTTTTCAGTAGATGCTCATGAGGTTCGATGGATAACCAGACAAGACATGTGAGACTTGGCGATCTATTGATGGAAGCCGGCATCATCACATCAGACTACATTGCAAATGCCATTGCAAAATACGAGGAGGAAGGCCTGCCACTCGGCAAAGTCCTGATCATGTCCGGCTATCTAAATGAGCTTGAGCTGCGGCACGCGCTTAATCTTCAATACATGATCAACGACCGCTTGTTGAACGCTAAGGATGCCGTGCGCGTTCTCAAAGCCTGCCATAAATCCGGATTATCGCTCGAGGATGCATTTGCATCGGCGGGCGTGCTTAAACCAGAGGAACAAGAGACCAATAAACTGGGTCAGCTCCTGATTGACAGTCAACTTCTCTCTCAAGAACAACTGGACGACTGCCTGGATAGCAGCCAGAAAACCGGTTTGCCTCTCGGCCACATTCTTTGCCAGCGCGGACTCTTGTCACAAGCCATGATCAACCGAACACTACTGACCCAGCAACTTATCAGGCGCGGGCAAGTTCTGCGCAAACAAGGGATTGCATCGCTGGAATTCGGCGGCGCCAGGGAGAAGGAGCTGGAAGCACTGCAAGTCAATCGCGGCTTCGTGCGCCGGCCGCTGAAATCGACTCCGCTGCTGGGTGAGTTGTTCGCTCTAGCAAAAACGGCTACGGAACGCCAGGTAAGCGATGCTCTCCTGGCATCAATAGCCAATGAAAAAACGATTGGCACGGTCTTGATTGAAATCAATCGCATGCCGCCTGCTTTTGTTACTGCAGGAGTCGTGGCACAAGAATTGCTGGATAACAAGCTCGTAGAGGCGGACAAAGTCCTAGAAGCTCTGGTGCAAACACGAGTCAACAAAATCGGAATCGTACGTGCCATTGCCGAAGCATATGCATTCACGCAAAGCGGTAATCCCGGCCGAGACGTAGTCGAGCTGCTATCTTCAGCGGGCTTGATTGATGCGGTGTCCCTTTCTGCAGATATCCAGGACCATGTTTCAGTCGGCTACAATCAGGCGCGTTACATCTGTGATGCACTCCTGTCGCAGGGGATCTGCGAAGAGAAGTTCATCTTCGGTGCCTTGTTTTGCGTGGTTTTGATCGGCCGAGGCGTGATCGATCGCAACAAGGCTTTCATGGCTCTGCAGTTTGCAGGCAGAGCCGGGCTAGAAATCGACTATGCTCTCTACATGCTGGGCGTCATCGAGCGAACTCGTCTGCAAGAAGAAGATCGTATCTTGCCGACCTGAGCGCAAAAGGTTTCCGCCTGAGCACGAAGCCGAGCCGAAATAACGGTTCTGCCGATGTCCATTTAATAACTCTGAAAGATCTGCCGCCTAGAATCGCGGAGTCCGATGAATACAGGGTGCGCAACGCCACAGTTGCCGCACTCGGCTTAACCTGGATCGAACAATGTTATTAGGAGATGAAATATGGCCACAACACATTCAGTCGAAGGCGGCGCCCGCATCACAGACAATACCAGTAGATCTGACAAAGCAGAGTCGCGCCTCAGTGCCGCGACACCAGAGATAAATGCAAGTCTGCACAAGGACTTCGGCGCAATCAAGGCGAGTATGACAGGTCCGGATACAAGCGGGCTTCACAAAATGCAAATAGCCGACAACTCATCCACTCCCCAGGCCAATACAAGAACAGAGAATCGTTTCCAAACCGCTTCGCAAAGCGATGCCTCGAGAACGTCTCCGCAACAATTGAACAGCTCTGCCGAAGCGCTTACAGCCACCTTCAGAGACAACATACCTCGAGGGCAGGGCATAGAAAGAAGTCTGCCTTATGCTCTGCAAAACGACGGGCATTTTCCGGCCGGGCTCGCTCAAGAGCTGAATAAATCCAACTTTCTGCCAAAGGGCGTCACCGCTGCCGAGGCAGGCAGGGACACTCTGGTTCTTACCCAGAAAGGAAATTCGTTGCAACTGGATATAAATGCCAATGGAAAGATAAAGGGTTTCGAGGGCTCAACATCTGTAGATCCCGATCGCGTTCTCCGGGGCTTTAAGGAACAGGCAGCGCGCCTGAAGCAGAGCGGAGAGTAGATCCGATTACCGCCTCAGAAAGGTAATCCAGTTGCAATGTAAACGGCCAGGGCTATGTCGACTGCTGATCGGCTTGAACATGTCTTGGATTGGCATGATGATGGTGCTCGGTTTGAGTGCCATCATCCTCGCTGTCGTTGTTTGCCGAATCGGCTGTTTTCTCTGATTTGTCGACGGGCTCGGCCGTTTCGGATGATTTTTGTTCTTC
>JAJPJO010000550.1 GCA_021324135.1 Pseudomonadota bacterium | reverse complement strand
GGCTGCAAGAAATGTCAAAGGACAAAGCCCTCACTGAGTTGACATCTCGGCAGGAATGGCAGCTTGGAACATCGTGGTTATCGGCTCATACAAATCCACATCGGTGGCTCGCGTCTCAAGTGATACCAACAACGCCCGATTTCTCCATGCGGGTGGAACCCAAGCTTTTCATCGGTAAAGACAAGACATACGTTACAACCGCTGCTGCCACTACGATGGAAAAATGCTGCGCATTCAACGCCATAGTGTTGAGAACGAGTTGAAATGGCGGTAAATAGACAGCCAGGCCAAGAAGAACCAAATTGATTGCGGTGCAGCAGAGCATGGGCATGTTCAACTGTTGGCGAGTTGCATGACCCTGTTCACCAGCTGAGAGCCAAGACCACGACTGCAGAATTAGTGAAAGGGACAGAGTTGACAGAGCGACCGTTGTGGCGGTGTTTGCGCCAAAGTAGCGCTGATCAATCAGCATTGCCACCAAGCTAACAATAGCAACCAAAATACTACGGGCTGCAATTTGTGTTTGCTCGTATGAATTGAGAAGCTTTTCTGTCGCACCCCTCGGGGGCCGTGTCATTACTCCCGCTGGGTCCCTTTGCAGCACGATTCCCAGTCCGGGAAGTACATGCATAATCAGATTTAGATAAAGGAGCTGAAGTGGTTGGAGAAAGAGACCTGTGTTAGCAAAGAGCCCGAGCGTAATCGCAATGACGGAAGTGAAGCTCGCCGTGAGCAAGTAACCAATTGCGCGACTGATGTTTGCATATGTGATTCTTCCTTGTTCTACGGCCTTCACGATCGTCGCAAAATTATCGTCGGTAATGACAAGATCTGAAGCTTCTCGTGCCATATCAGTGCCCGACTGCCCCATTGCTATTCCGATATTTGACTGGCGCAACGCCGGCGCGTCGTTGATGCCATCCCCAGTCATAGCAACGATATGTCCCTTCTCCTGGAGACGTTTTACAACGTCGAGTTTCATCTCCGGCGTGACGCGCGCGAGAACGGACACTTGGTCAAGGGTACTCTTAATCTCGTGCTCCTCTAACTTTCGTAATTCATCGCCGGTAAGAACTGCCTTTCCGTCAGCCCCAGGCGAAATTATTCCCAGCTCGCCTGCCACAGCCAGAGCTGTTGCAGGCTGATCGCCGGTCAGCATAACAATCCTGATGCCTGCTTGTTGGCATGTTTTGATTGCTTCCTCTACATTCTCCTTTGGACGATCCGACATCGCAACCAAACCAAGGAGTGTGAGGCCTTTCTCTAACTCGCCGGCATTTAAATCGTCCGGGACTCTTTCAACATTCCGTGTTGCGACTGCAAGTACCCTGAGACCACGGCTTGCAAGTTCACTGTTCCGCGAAATGAACCACTGCTTCCGGTCTGTGGAAAAATCACGATCTCCGTCCTTGGTCCGTAGATGCGCACAGAGTGGGAGCACAGTCTCTGGTGACCCTTTGCAAAACACGATGCATCCTCCGGTTTGCATCAGGTGTATTGTGGACATGCGTTTTCTACTCAAATCAAAAGGTATCTCTGCGAGCCGTGGGCGTTCGGCTCGCAATGCTTCATCGCTCTCTCCAAGCTTTACGGCGGCTGTTATAAGACACCCTTCAGTGGGATCGCCGTGGATATGCCAGCCTTCTTGTCCTCCATGATTTTCCAGACGGGCGTCGTTGCACAAGCAGATTGCAGACAAAAAGTCATGCAAGCGCGAAGCGGTCTTGTGAATTGGAGTTCCATTATTGGTTAGTTCTCCGGTGGGTTCGTAGCCACGGCCCGACAGCTGCAGATGTTCTTCGTGCAGAATGATGTCGGTGACCAACATCTTGTTTTCGGTCAGTGTGCCGGTTTTGTCCGTGCAGATGATGGTAGTGCATCCGAGTGTCTCAACGGCGGGCAATCGTCTTACCAAAGCTTTGGCTCTGACCATTCTTCTGATACCTGCTGCCAATGCCAATGTTGCGATCACGGGCAGTCCTTCCGGAATTGCCGCAACAGCGAGGGCGATGCTAGTTTCGAGCATTCTTTCTACGGGGACGTGGCGTAACAATCCCAATCCACCAAATACGGCAGACAAGAAAATAACGAGAGCAGTCAATTGATGCCCAAGAACATTGAGTGACCTGGTTAACGGCGTCTCGCCTGATACAGTCTCCTGAAGCAGACGCCCCAGTTTGCCGATTCTTGTATTCGAGCCAGTGGCAACCACCACACACAGTGCACGTCCGCTCAAAACGCCAGTGCCCTGAAAGGCAATACTGCTTTCATGCGGATCAGAATCGGAAGGATTCGATGTCTTCCAAACCGGAATGCTCTCGCCCGTCAGCGGCGACTCGTCGACGGAGAATGACGCACTGTCCAAAAGGCGAAGGTCGGCGGGTACACGCACGCCTGCCTCCAATAGCACAATGTCTCCGCGGACTAGTTCTCTTACCGGCAGATCGATTTCACTTCCTCCACGTCGAACACGGATAGTGGCGCCGGCCATCTGAGAAAGTGCATTAAGAGAAATCTTGGCGCGATATTCGGTAAAGAAACCAATGGCAGCATTTGTGACAAGGGCTGCGAGTATGCCAAACGTTTGAAGGTATTCCTTCATGAAGGCAGAGATGATAGTGGCAACTACCAGTAGAATGACCACGCTTGATTTGAATTGTTCGATAAGCAGGGCCCAGGCGTTGACAGGTTCTGTTCGGCTCACTTCGTTCGGTCCTTCGTTCTTCAATCGGTCAGCCGCCACATCCGTGGACAGCCCTGCTTCCCTGTCAGAATTGAGCGAAGTTAGTAGAGATTGTGGTGGTTGTTGAAACAGCTCGTGCTCTGCGGTAATCATTAGCTCCTTGCTCATGTTGCATTGGACTGAGCCATAGTGGTCTTGGACCCTTTTGGACAGTCATCCGAGTCGCCATCCGGTGGATATAATCGCTTTACGTACAATTGTTCAGCGAGATAAAGGGCTGCGGAAATGACGGGCACGCTAATTATCGCGCCGGGGACACCCATCAAAGTTGCGCCGACTATGATCGCAATGAGCACCATCAAAGGATGCAGAGAAGCATATTTACCTAAGAAGAACGGCACCATAAAGGTGCTTTCAATCCATTGTTCAACACCATAGATCAGCAGCACAGCAAGAGCCAATATTGGTGCCTGATTGAAAGCCACTATTACCGCGAACGTACAGGCCACCAGGGAACCCACATAGGGAACCAGGTTGAGAAGACCGGCTAGAATTCCAAGAACCAAGGCATATTTCACGCCGACAAGAGAAAATCCGGCTACTAGAATCACTGCCACTCCAAGGGCAACAAGGAGTTCGCCTCGCACATATCCGCCCATGCGTGCAGCTAATGGCAAAATCATCGGAGCGAGCCGAAGCCGCGCGCGTGAAGGCAACCATCTGAATATCGCCGGCCAGATCTTGTTTGCCTCAACTACAAAGTAAGTGGCAAGAAACAACGTAAGAATTGCATTCAAGACCAATCCGACAAAGCCAGCCGTCATGTCCAGCGTCTGATGAAGGAATCGAAGCGACAGATTCCTAACGTCATCAACGTTTAACGTAAGCGCTCCTGAGTTACCACCACTAAGATTCAGCACAGAGTGATACCAGTTATTCAATCCTGAAAGATAGACAGGGACGTTTTCGTTGAGCTTGTGCCACT
>JAJPJO010000400.1 GCA_021324135.1 Pseudomonadota bacterium | reverse complement strand
GAGTCCGAATATGCTAACGCAGGCAAGCAGCATAAAGGTATCATCAATTGCTAAAGTGAACGATTGAGTATTGACGCTTTTAGCGATGAGACCGGCACCGCTATCGCTTGCTTGCTGGGGACCGGCTGCCTGAGGCGCAAGAGCAATTCCGAGATCCGCTCTTCGCTGATCAAACTGCCATGAAGTTTGCAGTCCAGAAACCAACTTGGTTTGCCAAAAGTGTTCACGAAATAGAAGGAAACGGCGGAACGCCGATACGGAGGCTACGGATCCGAACAATCGAGCGATCTGAAAAAACGCTCCTTGCGCGTACGCGCCGGATCTGTTCTTGTATGCGCCGGAGACGCGCCCCTCGAATGCGATACCAGATATGCTGGCCATCGCAACCATGCAGATCCCAGCCGCGCCAAGCATCTGCGTGACAACGAACTCATTGCGCATCCATGTGCTCAACGCATGAGCATCTCTGAAATTCACCAGAGCCAAAATAATGAGCCCCACCGCCATAACCGAACGGACCCGTATCTTGTTCATCAAGAAAGCGATGAATGGCAGCGCGATCAGAAATGGAACTACTGAAAGCATGAAAAGCCAACCCGTTTCCGGAGGGCGATATTGATGCACTCGCTCCAGGAAAAGAGGGATGATGAAACCGACGCGAACCAGCATCGTTCGAAATGCAAGCATGAGAAATGCCAGTAACCAGATGTTGCGAGTGCGCAAATAACTAAAGTCGAGAAACGGACTGGGTCGATAACTTCGCCTGATCAGAAGCGCGATGAACAGAATAACGCCTGTGAGGACAAGCCCGTTGATCAAGCCGTTGTTATACCAATCGAGGCGCTCGCCCTGATCGAGGGCGATGTAAAACATAGTCAGCGACAAAGCCAGATAAGACATGCCGGCAAAGCTGAATCGCGGGATCAGTTGCTGCCTCGGCGTGGGAGGAATGCCAATTCGAACGCACAAAAGCATAGGCAGAGACAAGACGGCTGGGCACCAGAAGATCCAGCGCCAGCTTGCATGATCCATAAACCAACCTTCGAGCGAGAGAGTGAGGTGGTTGGTGGCGAGCAAATCGAGATTGTAGGCGGCTATACCGAAGGTGACAAGACTGAGAGGAAGGTTTCTAGTAATGAAGCTGAGGCACAATGGATAAAACGTTCCAGAGGAAAGTCCGGCTACGATCAGCAGCATTGTAATCGGCACTATATGCGGTACCAGTGGTAAAACCATCATTGAAAGAATATAGAACGCACCGGCATACAAAAGCACTTGCCTGTGACCGAATCGCGCCGCCAACATCACCGACACCGGTCCCATGAACATCTGAGCGGCGTTAAACGCAGTAGGAACATATGCCGCATCGTCTATCCCCAGATGCCACACACCGCGCAAGTCCTCCAGCCCCGCCCCGATGAGACCGGAGCCGAGAGTTGAATTAACGGCCGCAAGAGAAACAGCCAGTATGCCGATTAAGGCATGCCGCGGCACGACAGGTATTTCGATTCGCGACGGTAGTGGTGTCGTATCAGAAGTCACTTAGTGTGTCCAAACCTTCGCAATTACTGTCATGCCTGGCTTGATTCTGTCGAGATTTGCTTGATCGCGATCGAAGACAATTTTGAGGGGAAGACGTTGCGTGATCTTCGTGAAATTTCCACTTGGGTTGTCCGGCGGCAAGAGTGCAAACTGCGCTTCGCTGGCCGGCGAAAGCGATTGCACTTTTCCTTTGAGCACGGCACTGCCAAGGGCATCGACGCTTACCTCCGCTCGATCGCCGACCTTGATTCTTCGCATCTGCGTTTCTCTGTAGCTGGCGATCACCCAGGGTATTGAAGAAACGATCGTTACCACTTGCGTTCCGGCATTCACCTGATGACCGGCGCGCACTCGACGTTCGCTCAACGTTCCATCCACGGGAGCTCTGATTTTTGTGTAGTCCAGATCAACCTTGGCTAGATTCCATGATTCCAGCCTCGCCTGCGCATTAGCTTGCGCTTGCCTGAGTTGCTGCTTCAAGACCTCCAATTGCTGGCGTTCTGCAATCAATTGTGCATTTCGCGATGAGACCTTCAAATGCGATTGCGTGTTTTGTGCGTTTGCTGACTTCAGTTCTTCTCTCTGCCTGGATATGTCGGCATTGCGCGATTGAATCAGACTTTCCAGACGAGCTATATCGGCGCGATCAGCCGCAACCGTGGCTTTTGCTTTTTCATCATCGGCAACGACCTGCTCGATCGTTTGCTTAGTGCTGGCCTCATCGGCAAAGAGCTGTTCTTGCCGTTGCCGCTCCTGTTGCGCTCGTAATGCCACTGCCTGATCCGCTTGTAGCTTGGCCTCGGCTTGAACCTTCTCGGATTTTGTAGCGGCGAGCGAATCCATCGCGGCCTGCAAAGTCGCCTGCGTCGATCCCACACCTGCATATGCTCGCGTCACATCTTGCACGCCGACGCCAACCGTGAACCGCGCATCTTCGATTCGCTGTTTTTGAACCTCCAGCTGACTCTTTATCGTTTCGATATTCGCAAGAGCCTGGTCGTAAGCGGATTTCGATTCTCTTTCTCTGGCGATGAAGTCGTCGTTTCGCAATTCAACCAGGAGCTGCCCCTTTTTGACCGTATCGAAATCATCGATCAGTACTCTGGCGACAGTACCAGAAACCTTCGTGCTTAAGGGCGTAACGTCGGAACGAATGTAAGCGTCATTAGTCTCTTCCATCGGAAGCATGCCGTCCCAGAATTTCCATTCGTTCGCAAATAGAATCACGAGAAAAACGACGACGAGGAGCACAATCAGCGGCAAGAAATCGAGCGGCACCCTTTTGGCGAGTTTGCGCAAACGCGTGGTTTTAGAACCTGGTTCTGTCGAAGGTTCAGTTGAAAGAATTTCGTCCGGCATATATTACCTACCTGTTTGCTCCTTGTAGAAATGGTTACCTAGTCAAAGTCTTTTCCTACCGCCTTATCGAAGTCCACTTGTGCAGTTGCATAGTCCGATCTGGCTTTTACAAAATCGCTTATTGCCTCGGTGTAGGCGGACTGCGCCTCGGTCACATCCTTGAGCACGGCGGAACCGGCTCTGTAGCGCGAATTAGCAATGCGCAGCTGCTCCTTCGTGCTCGTTTCAGCCAGAGCCGCGGCTCTCACTTCCTTTGCCACTACCCCCAGTGCCCGGCGAGCATTGTCGGCTTCGACCGAAACTTTATCCGTGAGATCGTCCAGTTCGATAAGCGTCTGACGTCTCTGTCGCTCCGCAACCTTGCCCAATTCGATTCTCCGACCCCAATCCCAGGGTTCCCACACGCCCAGAAAACCGACTGAGAGGAACGTCCTCGGCAAAGTGATATCGAGATTCTTTGAGAAGATTCCGGTGGCACCAAAGCTGATATCAGGGATGTATTTCGACAGGGATATTTTTTGTTCCAGATGGAACCGATCGGCATTCATTCTTGCTTGTGCTATTTCAGGGCGCCCTTCCGTGGCTTGAGCGATAACCACTTCGCCGTCCATCTCGGCTTGAGCCGCGACTTGCTCATCAGTCACAACTTCAACGTAGGTTTTAATCGGTCGATCCAGGAGACGATTAAGAGTTTGACCCACGGTTATTAACTCATCTTTGTCCCTTTCGAGTTCGTATTCCGCTCGCGCTCGTTTCGCTTGCACGACCATGAGGTCTACTTTCAAAGCCGCGCCACGTCTTACTTCGGCTGCGACATAATCTTCGAGCGTCACCAGAAAGTCGAGATTTTGTTGGCGGCTGACTATGGCGCTCTTCAGTGCGACCATGCGCAGATAGGTTGTTTTAACTTCCGCAACGACGAATTGTTTTGCAAGACGTAATTGCTGTTTAGCAATCTTCAGTTGGAGGCGCGCTGCACGCTCTTGCATACTCAAACGGTATTGCTGTGTCACGGGTTGAAAGACACCGGGCAACACCGCTAGATTCCCTTTGTAGGGGCTGTTCACTTGCTGCCCGACGAAAGTCACGCACAGCATGGATGGTAATCGAGATGCCTGTACTGCGCGAAGAGAAGATTCGAGCTTGCGTACCTCAAGAGTTGCTCGCTGTACATCTCTGTTTTTTCTCAGCGCCAGTGATTGAACATCT
>JAJPJO010000065.1 GCA_021324135.1 Pseudomonadota bacterium | reverse complement strand
ATTGATGTGCTTGATGGGTCCTTTTGCACTGATTGATTTCTGATCCTGTTTGGCAGCCCGTTTACCTCGCTTGATATTCTTCTTCCCAACAGAAGAGAATTACACATTGGGTTCGGGCTAAATGGGTACAAGATCGTTGGGTATCAAGTGCGTTTGCGCAGCTTCTGATAAGCAAACTGTTCCAGAGGAGTTAAGATGAAGCGTTGGGAACTGGCGCTGGTAATGCTTGTCACTGTGGGCATTCTGAGTATGCTCATGACGGTGCTCTTGGAAAAACCGCAGATCGCGATTGTCGTACTGCCACCGCATGTGGAGACGGCTTACGACTTCGATCCGCAACATCCGACCCAGCACCTCTCGCCTCGACAAAAAGTTGATGTAATCGGCAGAGCGGTTACGCAGTGGGAGTTCAAGAGCTGGGCGAAAATTGACTACAACGTCGAGAGCACGGAGCAAACAAAGGACTCATACTTGGTCACATTGAAAATTAAAAGAGTCGAATTGACTCTTGGGCTTCCTATAAAAATTCATTTGCCGAAAGACGCAACCGAACAACTCAAGATGCATGAGCTGGGTCACGTGCAAATCTGTGAGAGAGTCTATGAGCAGTCGGAGGGACCAGCCCGCAAGGCGGTCGAGGCAGTTTTTTCACGACAATATTCCGGCAGCGGCAAAACAATCGAGGAAGCACGTGCAGCGGCTTTGAACGTTGCTTCCTCTGAAATTGCCCAGAGCTATCAAGAATCTACCCGGGTTGTCGTTGATGACGTTTCGGAGATTTATGACTTCCTGCAGAAGAAGCCGGGGGCTGCGCCATCCGAGTGCGTTCAACAGTCATTTAAAATCTACATCGGTGGCAAGCCGCGCCGGCTGACGAGTTCACCGGCGAGCTGATCTGGAAACGATATTAACTGCCCCTGTCAGCCTTCCGTCGTGGCCTATCGTCATATGACTATCAAAATCAGCCGAATTCTATCGTCATATGACGATAAAGGAATCTGATTTCCTTGCTTTCCAAACGGTTTTATCGTCATATGACTATCAAAATCAGTCGAATTCTATCGTCATATGACGATAAAGCAATTTGATTTCTCGATAGACGAAGCTGGTGGACGAAACTCAAATATATTGGGAAGCCGGATGGATCCGACTTCCCAATTCGATACCCTGGTTCTAGTATCTATCGCAAAGTTTATGGACCTACGATACCGAAGTATCCATACTTCTTCGTAGAACTGCTGTAGAGGTTGGTTACATCGATGCGTCTTCGGAACCTTACATCAACAGCCGTTCCGTAGGTTTGATAAAACGGTCTCAGACCACTTCCAGCGGGATATGGTGACATCAGGGGTGATGCCGGAACCATGGCAATGCCGAAATCGTTTTGCGGAGCAACGAAGGGTGGATAACCAGGCCCCGAAAGTGGCGGGTTTGTATGGGAAACGCCCTGGTTGTCGTCGCCCGCGCCGTAGCCACTACTGGTAGTGCCAATCACCTCGGCGCTTCCACCGGATGCATTCATGGCAATGTGCTTGATCGGCTCACCAAGGTCGTTGTGGACGACAATCGGCATCGCCAATGGTTCGCCTGCGTGCTTGCCGCCGCGAATCGTTCCGGGCCAGCGTACTTCATCGCGAATGTAATCATCCCACACTGGATTCAGGTAAATGTCCTTGCCCAGGCCTGGAACTGATATGGTCACATTGGCGCCACCGTTGATGGTGCTCGGATCAATGGCCTTGAGGTCCTCGGAGTACATTTGCTTGTTGCTCGAGACATAGAGCGGATATGGCGTCAGGGGTTTGCTCTGATAAGTAACCACCCCATCAGGAGCAAATTTGAAGATATGAATGATGCCGCCGGGAATCGGGCCGAAGGATAGATACGGTCCTCCCTGGGTGACGGGGGCAAGCCATGTCACCGTCGCCGGACTCGGATTGTCGAGCGTGGTGGTTTGCATTTGTACTACTGAATCGATGTTGGCTTTAGTTCCTGCTCGACGCACCCAGTCATGCAGAGCCAGAATCCAAACGTCGGCTGCATGGTGAGTATTGGGCGTGTTGTCCAGCGGCCAGTTCATTGTAGACATACTGCTGCCGGCATCGATCGGAAAATCTCCGCCTACCGGCGTCTGCAGCGTGGACGGACCGTTTGATGAGAGGTTGCCTGCCGTCATCTGGTTATCGTTGTAGCAATCTCTAGGAGCGGTAATCTCAGGAACCTTACCATCAGGAAAGCTGATGCTGAGAGCTCCCGGTGCCGGCAGAGGATCGTAGACCGAACATGGTTGAGCGGCGGCGATGCAGTGCACCTTGTAGCCGTTTGAGCTATGAATGTCCTTGATCAGCTGGTCGGCCTCTGCCTTGACGATTGTCGGTATCTGATAAGGCAGTCCCGGGATGGTGGCTAACCACTTCTTGTGATCGACTACTCTTATGTCTTTACCGATGCCACCAAAAACGAAATTTGTGCCCTGAAACGGGATATTGACGTAAGACTTGTAGTAGCCGGCGATTTGCGCATTGGCCGGTACAGGCGCCGTTGCTGTCGGTTGGGGAACCGGAATATTTGTCACCGTTCCACCTTGAATTGAGCCGAGGCTCAGTTGCAGGGAACCATTTACATAGTTGGAGGAGCCTGTCATACGAATCTGGTTTGATTGATAGGCAGCCAGCGCATCGGCATAGGGTGTCACCGTGTTGCCATCTTTATCGGTGCCGCTCCCACCGGGCTGAAGCGCCGCAGTGAGCACTGCCTCGAGTTGAGTTTTGCACGATAAAGCATCAGTCATGTCTTGCTGTGCAGCTTGCGTGTATATGGCCCCGTTAGGAGCGTTCAATTGATGAGCAATGATCAGGTCGAGACGTGCGGTGCCAATCAATGTATTTATGCTTCTCACCGGCAGGTCGAACCCATCGGGAGCCTGTGTGGCGCTGCCGTTGGGAGCGTAATCTGAAAGAGACACCCAGCCGCACTCGGGGGTGTTGATACAGATTCTGCTCAGGTCTTTGGCGGCCGCTATGGCAGCCGACTCGATTGCGGTGCGTTGCTCCAGACTGGTGCCTGTGAATCTCACATAGCTCACAGCAAACAACAACAGCACGATGATTATGAAGCAAGCTGCGGTAACTACTACCAGCATATTGCCCCTGCGGTCTCGATTCAGCGGCCAACGCCGCTGTATTCGTCTGTCCATGACTCACGCCCTCTAAGTGCCACTATAACTCGTTTAACATGCCTGGCCAGTGCTAGCATCCCCCGGCGGGGGGATGGACTAAACTATGCCGTTGCGCGTCAGGGGAAGGACTGGGCGAAACTACCCCGTTCACCGTCAGAGCGAAGGGCTGGACTAAACTACCCCGTTCACCGTCAGAGCGCAGGGCTGCCTGCCGAATTGGTCTGAGGTGGAACGGCGAGTTCGCTGGAGGGTACAGCCGGTGCCGCGAGTATGGGTATGAAGCGATCGTGGCCGCATTTCTCACATGCCCATTGCAAATTGGGACCGCCGTGATCAACATGTGCCGCCTGAGTTGATTGATGGTTGAAAATTTCTTGCCCGGCGATTTGCACCGCATGTGGTGCAAAATCGGCCTGAATTTCGCCTGATGAAATCTTGATTTTCTGGCTATCGCGCTGCAGTTTGAGGGCGTCGCGGTGCATCCTGGCGGTCTCAAGCTGCATCTTGGCGGTCTCTCGCCGCATGCGCGCCGCCTCTTGCTCCAACCTCATAGCCTCATAATAAGCTCTTGAAGATTCCTCGAGCTCGCTTTCGGCTGATTCCGCCTCGTTTTTCTCACCCCTTTCCTTGATGCGGCGCACTCTTTCGAGGCGCTGCACGGAAATAATCTTGTGATGCTCAATTGTGTTCTTCTGCTTGCTGATCGCCTCGCCAAATGCCGCCGCCAGAATACCGGCAGGCATGGCTATGAGCCCTACACCGCAGAGGGCGGTGATACCACTGCAAATTTTGCCTAAAACAGTCTGGGGATAGACATCACCGTAACCAACAGTGGTCAGGGTGACGACTCCCCACCACAAGGCGCGCGGAATGCTGCTGAACTCGGGGTCGGGCTCGATGATCCACATGACGGTCGAGGCCAGCAAAAGGACAAGACATGTGGTCATGGCGCTGAGCATCAGCTCATGTCTTCTGCTCCAGATGGCCTCGCGCACTAGACCGAACGATTGTGAATAGCGACCGATCTTGATCACGGTCAATATTCGCACGAGCCTGATTATGCGGGCGAGGAAAACATTCGAGTTGCTGATCAGGAAGAATGGCACGACCACAAGCAAATCGATGAGCGCCGTCGGCTGCAGCATGTACTTGAGGCGACCGCGAAGACCGCGATATCTTTTTCGCACCCCGACACTCCAGACGCGCAAAACGTATTCGATCGCGAAGAAGGCACCGAATGCATAATCGATCAATGCGAAGGTTTGTCGGTTTCGGAAATAGAAAGGACGTTCGGTCTCGACAATCACCAGCAAAACACTCAGACAAATCGCCGCAAAAATTATCCAGTTCGATGCAGAAAGCCCGCCTCGCTCGAACGGTCTCTGGTGCAGTTGTTTATAGATAAATCGTCGAATCTTCATTAGATACTTCAAGCAATACGAGCATGAAACTGATTTTTGCTTAAAGTGCTCCTTGCTTAATGGAAAGCTCGATCTCTTTTCAGAAAGCTCAACATTATCCCCGATGTCAGCCCGGATGTCGAGAGGACCGTAAATGCTCGACCTGAGTGGGCTTTGCGGCTTCTGGATCAGTCCGGCTTTTCCCGGCTGTGGTTAATTGGCGAAGTTGTGCCTGTCGAATGGTTTGTTTTTGTTGATAATCACCATTCCCGGCTCCTTCGTATCGCCCCAGATGATTGAATGAAGCGGGATTGGAACGCCGCGCGCCCTCATTTCATTCTCCATGGCATCAACCAACTTGATTGTTTGCTCATCGTTTTTTCCAGGATCGAAATTGCCTCTGGCGGCGAGCATCATCCCTGCTGTTGCGCCCATCAAATTCTTCACATCCGACTCCTCGAGATTGCCGGCATGCCTGGCGATTGTTTTTGCAAAAATCTCGCCCAATCGCTTGCCTACGGTCTCGGCGTCTGGTTTGCCGTTGATCATGTCTTTGCCTAGTTTGGCAAAATCGCTGAATGTCTCGCGATCGAACTGAAAGACATTCTCCATTCTTTCCTGGAAAACAGCTTGCCTGCCCAGGTCCTGTACCGAATTTGCATACATCATCCCCATGCCTCCAAAGCCGTCGACGAATTCTTGCCTGAGTCGGGAAGCATCAGCCTTATCAGCTCGCGCAAAATGGAGAAGGGATGCTTGCTCGGGGCGTTCGTCCCAGGTATGTACCAGATCGAATTTCAGCGGCTCTGCCTGTCGAGCAGGAGCTGAATCAACGGGAAAGTGAGGTAGAGCAGACATGGCAGTAATCTCCTCTGCATATGAGCAAGTTGTGATTCGGGGGCTTAGCGGCGTTGTATGGAACGCTGGCAGTCTCAGCCTATTTCAAGCCCCGTGAATTTGCTGTGACCGGTTGATTAAACGAACAGGCATTTGATTGCGCTGCTTGAAAAGATTGGCTAAAGTGGTCTTATGACTAAACTGCGAATCGGCATCGTCATATTATTCATCCTCATCGGAGTCGGATGCGCTTTTCTGGATTCGACGATGATTACGGCGCTATGGATTTTTCTGATCGCTGCCGCTGTCTTCGCCTGGCCTCTGTACGGATTGATTATTGCTGTTATGGTCTGCACTCGAAAACGTTAGACTTATTGACGGCTCTTTTGACGCCAGAGCTTCATTCACCCATTTGATGAACTGCCCGTCTTTGATGTAGCAGTAAAAGTTTTTACCTGGACAATCTGTCTGCCCGGGCGCAACATCCTGGTGGGTGCGAATTCGATCGCAGGCGATGTGATACCGCCGGCAGAGCCACGCGGTGAGAAGGACGCAGGAGCGAATTTGCTTGAGCGTCGGTTGTTGAACGTTGAAATCGCCCATCATCTCAACGCCGATGTTACCCTTGAGCGGATACCTGGTATTGCTCTCCGGCTCGTAATCGACCGGTCTGCCCTCAAAAATTCTACCGTCGGGAGCAATCAGAAAGTGGTATGGGAGATCGGGCCAGTACGTATCGCGCGGGGGCTTCTCCAGCTTAGGGCGATTCTGCCCCCATATCTGCATCTTGCGCACAAATTCAGCCGGGTCGTCCTTGCCTTCATGAAATAGCTCACCGGCATGGTGCAATGTGATCCAGAGCGGCTTTTGCTTTCGATCTGCAGGGATTGGTTTGGGCTTCGAGCCCCATGCTTCTCGAGTAACAATCTCGTTTTTCAAAGCCTGGGGCATTAAGACGGCACGCTCAGTCGCCTGGGCGGAACGAAACGACATGAAAACCAGTGCTATTGTAAGAACGTTGAGAATCAATCTCCCCAATATAATCTCTCCGGCTTGGATTGAAGCGATGATGCGCTCGTGGCGCCCGTGGGTAGTATAGACTAGGAGATGAGTCTCCATTTTACAGATTCAGGGGGTTGTCGCGATGAACTTAAGTTCCGGCAGATCAAAGATCCCGTATTATTCGCTGGCGTTTTTGGCTGCTTTGAGCTGTGCCTTCGTCGCTCCGGCACCGCAAGGGCAGGCGCAGATGATTGATGACCCGACCATGCAAGGACCGGTCTGGGTGCCACCCGGTCAGGCTGCCGCCCAACAAGCAGGCATACAGGCTCAGATGGAAGAGAATGAGCGCATGAGGCGCGAGGAAGAGCTGCGCATCAAGCTGCAAGTGCACGATCAGTATCAAATCATGAAAGAGCGCGGTTTGAGCCGACCCGGCACCATGCCTGTAATGCGCGAATACCGCACCCGGCGCCGAGGACAGCCGGCAAACAGTCAATACAACTACAATTATTACTACAGACGCGCAGCGGCCATGCAGAAGCCAAAGGTAAAAACAGCCGATCCCTCGCAAAAGAAGCCGTTGCCGACAGCGGATGCGACCGCCAATGCCAAACGGCCTGACGAGCAGTCCGAAAAAGCGGCGGCGCTGAAAGTTCAGAATCCCTCAACGCCGAGTGCACCGACTTCGACCGTTCCGACCGCGGCAAGCAATCAGGACAAACCGCCTGCCATCAGCCCCGGCGCCTCCGGCAATAGCGACAGTAATTTGAAGAGCACCAGCAAGCCCAATAATTGAGTTTCGAGCACGATTGGCAAAGCCGCTCTTTAGAAACAGCGCCCGACGATTTTTGTCATAATGAGTTATCAGTTCCCGCGCCGAGGTCGAATTCATATGGTTTCGAACGACGACATCCAAGTTCAGGTATGCGATGCAGAACCGGAGCGTCTTGAGTGCAGCAAAGAGACAGTTGGCGTATTTGTCCACTCATTCGGGCACTCGCTCATCCAGGGACCGATCGATGGTGTGCGCGAAGTCGTCAACAAGATGAGCGGCACGAATATCGTTCCGAAGATTGAGCTGATCAAACCGCCTGAGCGCGCCGAAATTGCCACACCGGAATGGGAGGCGCAAAAGTGGGGCAGCGGTGCCGGGTTGGTGGTCGCCGGCTATCTCTTGATCCGATTCTTGTTTCGTCGATAAAGCTTAGCGGCACTTGCGCCAGAAGTTTCCCAGGCGCGCAATCATCTGCGGCTGTGCCAGCGGCAGCAAATATGCACCGGTGATAATGGTGCCGGCTGGAATATCGCGGGCAGCCACTCGGCCTGCCACATCGCTCAGGTCGCTGAATGGACCGGTGAGAGGATTGTATGCCGAGCATCTGACTTGCGACTTGCGCAAATCCGTTGCCTTGATGACGTCGCCTGCCTTGAGAGCCAGGGATGTCTCCAGAGCAAAAGGATCTTTGATCTTGGGTTGCAGTTGAACGAGCGGCTGCGCATCACCAGCAGTGCCATCGCCCTGATAGGTGTTGAACCATCCGGAAACTCTTGGGGATTCATTTGTCCCATTTGACGCCAATGCCGTTTCACTTTGCTGGTTGGCGTGGTTAAAAACGTGAGAATGCATGCGTTTACCCCCTCGTAAACGTTCGCGAGATAATGCCAGTTCGTATCCGATTCTTTGCTGAATGAACGGGCTCCAAACCGGAGTCGTGTCGGAGCAAAGAAATCATCCAAGTTTCATGATCATTGGGCTGATTCGTAATTTTGGCTCAAGCCCACCAACCAGGCTAATGCTTCATGGTACATAGTTCCCTTTGCAATTGAGACGGGATTTACCCTGAATGCATAGGAGCGAAAAACTCAGTACTTGGTTTCAATCGTGTATGTAATTTTGACCTCATCACGCGCCGGCACATCAGCATCGAACTCGAATGTGTGAGCGTCCTTCTTTTTGTAGTCCTGGCTGGACTCCTTAATCTTCCAATCGCCCCAGGCGTGCATGACCGCCGTGATCGTCACCTTCTTGTCCTTGTGATTGCGCAAACTTATCTCATACGTGTCGCGCGACAGATGGGCGCTTGGTTGCTCGTGCGTGATCTGCTTATACTCGCCGACGAGATCGAAAGCGTCGCCTATATAAAGACGGATCTTCTCATCGCGAGGCGTGTGATCGATGGCATCCTCGCCGATGAACTGCAAAGACCCGTCCTGATCTTTTTTATAGACTCGCACTTTGCCCTTAGGTAATGCCATGCCCAGGTTGTTCTTTTCCGTATTGGCGATTTCGATCTTGACGTTGACCTTTTGCGGGCCGTTTTGCGGCGCCCAGCCGTAATAGTAGCTTCTGCCCGAAGGATCATAGATGAACAGTTTACGCGCAGGAACGTTGCTGGCATTGAACAGGCTCAGCTGTTTCGTTTCATTGTTATTGAGGTTGGTTGTTCCCGCCAGCGTATAGAGATGATACTCAGCAAAAGAGCGCTCGCTGAACTGGTTGTCCATCGCTGGTGCCGCCGCCGCTTTATACATGGCCATCTGGGGTACCGGCCGCTGCTCGGTAATTTTATGCACATCGCCGGCAATCAACTTGAGAGAGGAGTCTTTGTAAGTTGCGCCCGACTTGTTATCGATAGTCACCCAGCTCGTCAGATCGGTTGCCGTGTCGTCATCGTTGACCACCGCCACATAATCACAGCGCCAGTTCAGACCGGCGGTCTGATAGCTGATTTCGGTCTTGTGCTCGCCGGCTCTGGTCGACTCCAACTTCCATAGAAGCGAGGGCTTCGCTACCAGCCCTTCTGGAAGCTTGGCAATCTCTATCTCGCCGGTCGGTCGCAAAACGACACCGTGATCGGTTTTTACCACTAGATCGAGATGCCGTTCCTGAGCATTGCCGTTGGTATCGACGATGGTGACACGCGGAGAATTGATCAGCGTTCCATGCAACTCATTGATCCTGCCGCCGTCGAGATATTGGCGCAGAGTTATCTCCTTGCCGACTGATTTAGACAGAATCGTGTCGGCATCCATGACATCGTACTGATAATTCTGCTCGCGCACTACCACCGTATTTGGTGCGGTTATGGAGGTAAAGCTGACGGTCGTCGGATCGATGGCGGCTGCGACATCCTCAAAGCGCAAGTGATTGATGCCGCTCTTCAACTGCACCATGCGAACGTCCTTTACCAGACCGAAATTCTGGTTATATATGGTCAAGGCGATCCCCCGGGAACTGGAGGCGCCGACCTCTTTCAAGTATTCGGCGGCAGGGGGGCCTTCCCTGGGTGATTCGGTCTCGGCCCGAGCGCTTGGCACCGCATTCAGTGCCAGGCTCAGCGAGGCGGCCAGAATGAAACCGCATCTATATGAGCAAGCGAGGAAGTTCACCGGAGACAAGTGCTTTAAAACTTTTGACATAGACAGACCTTATTTCAATCGACGCGCTAATTGTAGTCGACATTAAGCGGTTCTGCTAAATCAGGGAAGTCAGGGGGTTCGGTTCTCTCTTGATCGCTTGGCTTGTTAATCAAGACAATGCGATATTTCCGCAAAAGCTCGGCGCGTTTTAACTTGGAAAAACCGACCAGCGGTCCGTCGTTCACCCAAACCATAAGCTTTGCACCTCTAGGTCGTGCCAGACTCAACAAGCCCTTTTCAGTTATCTTCTCGTTGTCGTCGAGGGATAACTTATGCAACTGCATCATTGAGCCAATCGCTTTCAAGTGCTCGTCGGTGATCCGGCAATCCGCCAGGGTCAACTGCTCCAGTTCGGGCAGTGATTGCAGGGTCCTCAGTTGATCGGGGGTGACGGAGCATTGCTTCATGATCACAGCGCGCAATGTTTTAAGCTTCTGAAGGTCCTTGAAGACCTCGTCGTTGTCGAAGCTGGTTTTCACCATCTCAATGTTGACCAGACCCAACTTCTCCAGCCGAGGCATGTCTTCCTCGACTATTTTGGCATCATTGATTGCCAGAAACCGCACTGAGTTGTATGCCTTTTCCAGCTCGTCCAGCTGCTCGGTTATCGCCGGTCCGCTTACATGTATAAAACCGCTGGGGTCGAGAAGAACAGCTTGACCGGTCACATCTACGAAGCGGGACTTATCAGGAGTTTTACCGCCGTGCCGGGCATGCTTTGCCGTTTCGATGCGCAAGTTGCTCT
>JAJPJO010000524.1 GCA_021324135.1 Pseudomonadota bacterium | reverse complement strand
TGTTCCTGCGCGAGCACTACAGGGGCGGCCATTTCGATCTCTATGCCGCCTTTCTGGAGCTGGGGGTTCGCTTGATGGCCGAATCCGGAGTGATGGCTTTCATTTGTCAGCAGAGCTTTTTAAGCACGGCTCGCTATGAGCAGTTGCGCTGCCAGCTCATAGAGCGGTGCTCGCCCAGGAGTATAGTGCTTCTCGGCTCGGGAAGCTTCGCCAGTCGACCGGGAGAGAAAGTAAGCAACGTCATCGTTTGCTGGCAGAGAAAATCTGAGCCGGGTCATAACCGGCCCGGAGATGACCGAGTAACCGTCTACAAATCACTGACAAGAGCAGAAAAAAATCGAGCCGGGGAGCTTGGGATCAAATCGCTTTCATCGACCAGTATAGCTGCGCAGGAGCTCATGGCAGCTGCCGAGGCCATTCCGGGCCGCCCTTTAGTGCCGACGTGCCCGCGTCCGGTCTGGGAATTGTTCAAAAAATACCCAGCCCTCTCCAGCCAGGAGACCGGAATCGTGTTGACCAATGGTCTCTTCACGTGCGACAACAAACGTTTCCTCAAACATTTCCGCGATCTCGGCGATCAAGAGCGGCACCTGTACGTGCCTTACGATAAAGGCGGCGGTCGAAAATGGTTCAGCACGACGCCGTTGTATTTGCGCTGGGTGGACAACGGCGAAGAGATTCGCTGCTTCCGCGAACAACGTGGTCAGGCGCGAGCCCTGCCCGGCGAGCGCTTCTACTTCCAGACCGGGGTGACTTACTCGTACATCGGCACGAAAGGCTTCAAAGCGCGACTCCTCTCACCCGGCAGTATCTTTGACATCGCCAGTTCGGCGTTGTTCAGCAGCAAAGTCAATCTCTTCTATGTGCTTGGCTTCTTGAACTCGGCATTAGTGCGCTTTATCCTCGGCCAGCTCAACCCGACGGTGAACTTTCAAATCGGTGACTTACGACGCGTCCCCTTCCTGCACCCTCCGGCCTCGCTGGAGAGTGAAGTGGCGGATCTGGCTTATGGTGCAGTTCTTCTTGCTAAGGAGGCGGAAACCTGCGATCCCGATTCGCCTCGCTACAAACACTCGGCGGAATCATGCCGAGGGATGCTGGAGCAGCTTGACTCAGCAGAGGCTGAGATTCAGCAGAAAATCGATCGTTGCATTTTTGATCTTTATGCCATTGCCGATCGAACCAGAAATGAGATTTTGGACGATGCCTGGGTGGCTAATTGAAGGCATCTTGATGTAGACTGGTTCCCACTTTGGGTAAAACGGTGCGGATCTCCGCGTTTGGACATGGTGAGTGAAATGATCGACCCTGCAATGAACAATTTGCTGGCCGCCCTGGGAGGCGATTTGTATCACGAGGCGCAGCTTGTCGCAGGTACTTCGTGGCAAAAGATTGCTCTGGATTCAAGGTGCTCACCCGACGGCTCTTCAGTGCAAACGAAGCTCCGTCTTGTCACCACCAATGGTGCAGCGCGCGAGGTGCAGATCAGTCCCAGGATTCAAACCCACCTCGGGCAAATATGGCAGTTGAACCCGGTTATTCAAGGGCCAGCGCGGCGGGGCCGGGTATCACCGCAAAAGGCGGAGTCTGATTTATGGTACGGCTTAAAAATTGCCGTTACGCCTGAGGGTCAGATTGAATGCACTTATGATTATGAGAGCGATTGCCAGTCGCGCCTTTTTACTGAAGATGACGATCAAGCTCCGCAGATTTCAATTGCCTTCACAAATTTATTTTTGCAACACGTAGCAGGGTCTTTCGACAAACAAATTGCATTTCAGGGAGTGCTGGCCGCCTGCAATGGACCAGTGGATCTCGATGCCGAGCGTGCTCAAGTGATTCTTCCTCTTCCAGAGGGAGAAACGGCAGTGCCTGCGCAAATACTCGGTCAAGAGCGCGGCGGCCACACCTGGGTTTGGGCCTGGTCGCTGGAGGGACTGCCAGAGGCGATTACTCGCTTGAGCTTGCAGATGCGTGATTTCGGAGAGAAGAATGAGATTGCTGAGCTGGTAGAAGCTGAAGTGCCGATGGCCAATGCCATGATGGGAAACATGTTCGCCATGATCGCCCTTGGACTCTTTCAGCGCCGATCGTACATGCGAAAAGCGTTTGAAAACGGACCGGCTTTCATTATCATCGATCAGCCGGCCGAACCTGATCGAGACAATTCAATTCCCCGAATCGCAAATATGTTTCCGCAGCTTCTGGCTAATTTTGATATTGCCAACCATAGAGCCGCCTTTCTCGGTTATCTTGCCTACTATAACTTCAAAGTCGATCAAGAAGCCTCCAGGATCATCGCCAAGAGCTACGCCGGTGAGCTGACCGCTGAGTTTGACGAACTCGACCGTTTGACCGGACTGCAAGGTAAGATCAATTAACCTGGATGGAGCATCCTCAGTTGCTCATTCCCTACATCTTCGGCCGGCGAATTCTCGGATCGGCGCCCGGAACGCCAGGCTGGTACGGGGCACGGCGGTTGCGTGGATCGCGCGGGTCGGGCACGGTCTGCCTCTGCTGACCGGGCGGTGCATATATCTCTTGCGTCGTTTTGCCGTCCGGCATGGTTTGCACCTGGCTCGGCTTGATCTGACGCTCGCGCGGCTTGCCCGGGTATTCATGAACCTCCAGGCCGGTCGGCGTATAGATGCGAGTATAGAAGTGCTCCGGATCATCCGGCCTCATTGCAATCACAATTGATCCAGGTGGGACCTTATCGCCATTGACGACAGTGTTCGCGCCGGCCAGATCGACGCGCATCGGAATTGCCGCTTTGGGAGCGCCATCAGGGGTGGTGGCACGCACCCAGGTGCGATCGTCCTTCGTTTCGTACTCGAGCCAGTTTTTCGGATTACTCGGGTCCGGTGCCATGCGAATCGCCTTGTTAGGCGGCGTGGCGAAGAAAATTTCATTGGGCGTCACGCCATCTTTGCCGTAGCCTACCTTCATGAAGGCTTGATTTCCGGAGCGCATATGGAACATTTGCAACTGATCGATGCCGCCCGGTCCTGGAATGGTTGTGGTGGTTCGATCCAGGTAGTTCTTATCCGGGTCTGAGTCAAGCGCTCGACGCCGTTTGGTGCCGTCGCCTGATACCTCGATTGTTTCGCCTGTGCGCGGATCTTTTAGAATTCGCAGATCATCGCCTTCCTCACTCCGTACTCTGGAGGACCCGTCAGCGTAAGTATTTGCCTGCTTGCCCGTGACTTGATCGAGATAAACGCCTGTCGTTTCGCTGCCGCGCTGCCTGGCTTGCATGTACTCGCCGAGCGGATTCGATTTCAAATACTGCAGGCTTTTGGCCACCTCGGCCGGATCGGTTTGACTGAGGGCATTGCCCAGCGCCCGCACCTGCTCTTCCGGCATGGGCGCCTGACCGGGTTTGGCCCTATATTCGAGCCAAACAGCTGTGCCGCTCGAGCTCATGTTTGAGGGGACGACGTGGGCAAATTCAATTATCTTGCCTTCGCGATTGCGTATCGTGTAGCCGTTCAGACCGCCACTTTGTCCTTGCTGTCCTGGAGCGTAAGTGTAATCAACCTGGCCGTCAGCATTTCGTATCGAGGTTATCGGATTGATGGGATATTGCACGGGCTGCCCGTCTCGTCCTTGCGCCAGACCCATTACGGCCCGATCGGAGCGTTTGATGCGCCTGCCGTTTTCATCGGGTAATCCGTAACCATCGCGATCGAGGTAATCGAGCTTCCCGTTCGGCCTCATGATCACGTCGGCTCGATCTTTTAGAGACTCGACTGGATGAAGCTGTTGATCGGCGCCGACACGCTTGACCAACATCTTGCCATCGAGTTTGGTACCAGTTTCGATCGTCTGACCGTTCTTAGTGATCTCGTAACGGTCGATCTTTCCATTGGCGCCGTAGTGCGGAGTGAAGACTGATCCGTCGGCCGCTTTGACGTCCTCGCGGCGCTCGATGAATTTGCCCTCACTGTCGAAACGCACTTTCGTGCCGTTGGCATAAACTCGCTCCGTGCCTGTCTCTGTTTGCCGGTCGAGACTGGATGGCTCGTTTTTAGTGGCCGGGTTGATGAAATATTTTTTGTCGCCAATCGAGATCTGAGCGCCGTCTGAAGACATCTGGACCGGCTTTTGTTTGCCATCCGGGTCGATAAGTATGGCCACTTTGCCGTTGCGATTCACCTGCAGCTGCCAGCCGCGATCGATGCCGGGTACCTGGTCGAGCGGGATTTTATCCCAGCCCGGACGCAATGGATTGTCAGCGGGGCTGGCTGCCCCTTGCCTCATATCGACCGAGGATTGAGGCTCGAACCAGCGTCTGCCATAGTTGCCCTGGAAGGCTGCCTGCGCCAGCTCGATCCTCGAGCCGGTGCCTGAGTTTTGCAGGTCCGTTTCGCCACCTGCCTTTTTTCCTGTTTTTAGATCCTGCGGTTGATCACCTTGAGCCATGACACAAATCCTCTTGTGTGCTGAACATGCCTGGGTGCTTTTGCTGCCTGCGTTAATTTTGCGGGGTGGGGCAGGGGCGAGCTATGACCACTCTACCTAATATGGCTCAGGCGACGAATGTGGAAAACCGGGGGAGATGGTTAAATCTTCCCGTGATCATGCGTAGTCTCACCACCTTAATCGTCAGCTTCGTTCTTCATCCAGGCAAGCATTCCCTTGAATCCACCTTTGGCAAAACGTTTTTGAAATCTTCCCGAGATACGATTGAGCAAATCCTCACCACCGACATCGAGGCTGACGACCCGGCAGTTACCGTTCTTGTTGCTCAGGCGCCAGACCAACATTTCCTCTTTCCTGGCATTGCTCAGGCTGGATTTGACGATCAAATCGCCTTGTGATTTCTCGGTTTGCAAAATGCTGAGCTTGCCTTTTTGAAACAGACGATGCCATCGCTTGTAGTATCGTTCTTCGACCAGATGTTGAAATTGAGTCTTGAATTCAGCTTGCTCAGCCGGTTTCAACGTACTCCAGTACGGACCGAGGGCACGCTGTGACATCTCATGATAATCAATCACCGAGGCCGCATCCTTGAAAACGGCTGGATCATCCTCACCCGACCAGCGAGTGAAAAGGTTGGCTATGTGCTCGACGGCTTGATCACCGGCGCTTTCATTAGCGGCCTGCGCTGAGCTGATCGAAAGCAACAGCACAAGCAAGGAAGTAGTAAGGAATGTCATGCCACTACTCAAGAATCGAGTGATCTTGTTCATTTCAAATCTCCCCGCACTTTTCCTTTGTAGCATTTGAGCCGCACTTCGATTCGACAATGCTTAGAGCTTTGCTTGCTGTTTTTTCAAAACGTTGATCGCAATCGTCAGCGCAGCCACTGCCCAGACCAGAAGAACCAGGCAATCATGGCTGTAATCGGCCGGGGTTCCTAACATGACGCCTTTGAATGCATCGCTTGAGTAGTACATCGGAAAGGCTCGAGCAAACCATTGCTCCCAGCCGGGCATGCCCTCAACCGGCACGACCACGCCGCTGACAAACATCAAAGCAACACCGGCAATCGATATGGTCATCGTGTATATCCTGATCGTCCGCAAGAAACAGGCAACCAAAAGACCCAGACATGTGAAGCAAAACATGCTCAGGAGAGTCACCCAGACGATGCCCAAAAAGTTATGCCCGAGCGTAAATCCGACCAGCCTGGAGGTGAGGCAGAGAGCCAGCCAGAGCACCACGGACGCTTCGATCGTCACGATCGATGTTTTGGCGATGATGGCTGAGCGCAGTCCATTTGGAGCAAGAACAATTTGCCTGTATGTTCTCTCCATCCATTCATAGATCCAGGAGAAACCAAGGTTCATGCAAGCGAGAACATAGCAGAGGTATGCCGCCAGACCTGGTGTCACGTAATCACGCAAATTAAAGTCGACTTTGAATAACGTACTCGATTCAAGGGGCAGGTGAAGCTGCCCGGAACGCTGAGTCAGACCTTTGAGCAGTCCCATGGAAATCTGGTAGTCCACCAGCGGATTATAACCGTCCGTCACGATTCGAACTTTGTCTTCCAGCATACCAGGCTCGATTTCGGCAAGAGCGACAATGTTTCCCCTGGCCAGGTCGGAGCGCGCCCGATCCGGATCGTCATAGATCAGCACCCTGAACTTCTTGGAATTTTGCAATTGTTGAGCCAGCTCGCTGACGCGATCGGGATCGTACAATCCGAAGGGCATGTCGTTTGCACCAGCTACGGTATTACCCACCGCCGAGATGATCAATATCGCCAGCATGACGCTCGAGATGAAGTAGAGCGGCCTTCGCGTCCACTGCAAAATGTCCTTTTGCATTATGGCGAGCACGGCATTCATTGCGAATTCGACTCCTCTTCCCGGGCAATCGCGAGAAAAACTTCCTCCAGATTGGCTTCGCTGGTTGCCAGACGGGAGAACGATATTGCATTGGCATCGAGCCAGTTGAGCAATTTTCTGAGCACGCCGACCAGCTCGGCGTCCGGCGGCTGAGTGATGTTGATTGTGTTGCGCACATGATCGTATACCGGCTTCGATCCAGACAAAGTGGCGATCTCTTGGAGCACACTCTCCAGCTCGGCTTTCCCCAGGCGCTTGTTCAATCGAATCGCTATGCCGCGAATGCCGCGCACTTTCCTGCGCAGTTGATCGATCGTACCTTCCTGCGACAGCTTGCCCTGGCTGATGATGCCGATGCGATCGGCCAAGAGTTCAGCTTCCTCGAGGTAGTGAGTGGTCAGTAAAATAGTGACGCCCATTTTTTTCAAGTCCATGAGCGAGGCCCAGATTTGCCTGCGTGAGGCCGGATCGAGCCCGACCGTGGGCTCGTCCATGAACAAAACTCGCGGTGTGTGAAGCAGTGCACCGGCAATGGATAGCTTTCGTTGCATGCCTCCGGAGAACTCACCGGCTCGATCGTTGAGCCGCTCGCTGAGCCCGGCTTTGGCGAGCAGGTCCATAATCCTCGTGTTCGCTTCTGCCTTTGCGATGCCATGGAGATCGGCTATAAACTTCAAGTTCTCGTAAGCTGTCAATTCCTGATATATGGCGACATCTTGCGAAACTATGCCGAAGAGACGCTTAGCCTGCTCCGGATCCTTCATGGCATCAAAACCGCATATGCGAAAGCTTCCGGAAGTCGGCTTCAGCAAAGTCGTCAGCATGTTTATGGTCGTGGTCTTGCCGGCGCCGTTTTCTCCCAGGAGGGCGTAGAGTTCGCCGGCCTGGACTTTTAGATTGAGCCGATCGACGCAGGCGCGGCCGCCGAATACTTTGCTCAGTTCGTTGGTTTCGATTGTGACGTCTTTACTCTGCATTGTGACAACGCCTATAGTCGCGGCAGGTCCGGAGTTTTGTCGGTCCTTACGTTTTCCAGAAAAATGATTTTGCAATTCGGATAAGCAAGAGCATCCTTTCCGGAAAGCTGGTTGTTGTCGACGGTGAGTTTGTCCAGATGCATCTTGCCAAGCGCCTCCAGCAATGCCGGCTTGCTCACCGACGTGTTGGCGACGTTCAGATCTTTTAGTTTTGGAAGCCTGGCAATCTTGTCCAGGCTGATTGAGCTGACCCCGGGATCTTCTCTAAGGCTCAGTATTTCGAGATCTGTTAAACCATCCAGCAGGTCGGCTTCGGCATCGGAAAAGCTCGTGAATCCTACATCAAGAATGCGCAATTTCTTCAACCCGTTGAGTAATGACCAATTGTGCAGTCCTTCATTCGAGTTCAAATCAAGAAATTGAAGTCTCGCTATTTTGCAGATTTGTTGCAAACCCTCATCGCTCAAATGCGTATCGCTGGCATCAAGATAGCTGAGGTCATGAGCTTCTTCTGCCAGGTAATGAAAGGACTGAGAGCTCAGGTTGCAACGGTTCAAAAAGAGCTGCTGCAACCCGGGCAGTCTGGCGACGACCTTGATGCACTCGTCATTTATATCGGAGCGCACAAGCTCCAGTGAGGTTATATTGCCAATCCGAGCCAGTCTCTCGAGGCGCCTTTTGGTAATGCCTGAGCACGAGCGCAAGGATACTTTGCCGGGCCGTGCCTTTAGTTGGCCCTGTACTAACTCATCGAATTTTTGATCATTATCAATGTTGAGCTTGGTGCGCAGGTCGGGAAAGAACTCAGGAGATATGGCGGAAAGATTCTCCTCGTGGGTCGCATCGTAATTGATCTTCGGCAGGTCAGTTGAAGCTGTTTTGAACGCTGGTACCGAATTTGGTGAGACTGCCTTTGATGAAGCCGCCGGCTTGACGGGCTGGACTCCGAAGACATAGCAAGCGTAAAACGCGGCCGTCACCATGGCCAGAATGCCTGATAAGGAAAGGTATATTTTAGTCTTGGACAGTCGCAGATCTCGTTTCTGCCCCGGCATTTTGCGCTGGATCGTCAGAGTTTGTCGCAGGCCCTGGCTTTCAGACAGCGATTCAAAAGCGGCAACCAGAGCCTGGCAAAATTCGGTCATGGATGAGAAGCGTTCGTCGGCAGATTTGGCGAGCGCTTTGGCGATCAACTGTTCGACTGTCTCGGGGAAATTGCCGTCGTTTCTGCCTGCCTTTAGCGCCGGCACCGGATCATTGAGGTGCATAAGAATCGTTTGCGCACCTGTCCTGCCCACAAATGGCGGAGTGCCCGTCAACATTTCATACAGCAGACAACCCAGTGAATAGACGTCGGTTCTACCATCGAGATTCTCGCTCCGCGCCTGCTCCGGGCTGATGTAGAACGGACTGCCGGCAAAGCCCTCGTGCCCTCGAAGCTTTTGAGAAGCATCGGCCTCCAGAGCGGTTGTGAACTTGGCGACGCCAAAATCGAGGATCTTGACGTTCGCCGCACCGGCTTCGAAATTGCCGATCATGATGTTTCCGCTGTTGAGATCACAATGTATAATCCCTTTCTCATGCGCATGGGCGAGCGCATCACTAATTTGGAAAGCAATATCGAGGGCGGTATCAAGAGGCAGAAACTCGTGCTCATGCAGAATATCGCGCAATGTCTTGCCGGGTGCGAATTCCATAACTAGATACGGCTCATCTTCAGCCACACCGAAATCCAGAACGTTGATCAAATTTTCGTGGTGCAGCCGGCTGGCTGTTCGTGCCTCTTGCTGGAGAAGCGCAATCTGTCCTGGTCTCAGCTTTTGTCTGTGCAAACGTTTGAGAGCCACTCGTTTGTTCAATAACTTATCTCTGGCCATGTATACCGAGCCATCTGCTCCCGTGCCTATCAAGGAGAGAATCTTGTAGCGCTCGGCGAAGACTTCCAGAGCCGGCTCTTCATCCTCGCTCGGCTCGGCGAGCTGCTCTAATCGGGCTGTTTCACTTAACACGACCTGAGACTGTCCAGGAGCAGTTGTATTTGGCGCTGCGCAACGGCAGGAGTCGCTCCTGAAAATCCACTGGGTCATTGTGCCGCTTTTCTCAGCCGGGACCGGCTTAAGGCAAGTCCAGCAGAGCTGCCTGTCTGCGCTATGACCTTGATTGGATAAGCCTTCCCCGAGGCAAAGACACTGTTGCGTTCCAAACAACCACTGCGTCATCGATATACTTACCCGAGACTTACCGCACTTTGGGCAGATGTTTTTTTCGTCCGACACTGCAGGCTCATCGAAAGGGATGTCTTAAAGACTGTATAGCATGTGCCAGCATGCTTAGGAAAGAATCAGGCGCAAGGGGCAGGTGGGCGCCCCGGCATTTTAATAACATTGCTAGATTGGCCGGCGAGAATAAAGGCATTAAAGGCTGGTCGGTGGCCGGAACGCGATGCAGCATCTTGCCCTGATTGATAAACAGAACAAGCACACAGCCCGAGACTGATTTTTTTCCCACTCCAACTCACACACAAAAATGAAAGCCGCGATTGCAGAGCAGTCGCGATTTTCATTTCCGGCTGCATGCCTGTTCTGCTTACAACAGTCAAGGTGTAGTCATGTGGGACTTGATGGCTATCCGGTCTATATGCGCGGTTGGTAGTCTGAGCGTCCTTGATGAAGTTTGTGTATACTAACCGCTTGAGCGAATCCACTTTGGCGCTGAGACGCGATGGCTAAGATACTGATTGTCGAGGATGACGAGAAGCTCGGTCCGTTAGTCAAAGACTGGCTGGAGGGCGAGCAGCATCTGGTCGAGCTGGCTAAAGATGGGCGCGACGCTTTCTCCTTATTGCAAATCTCGACTTATGACGTCTTGGTTTTGGACTGGGACGTACCATACATGAGCGGACTCGAGATTCTGAAAAAGCTTCGCGAGCAAGGAAAAATGACGCCTGTATTGATGCTCACCGGCAAGGACTCGATTGAGAGTAAAGAACAGGGTTTCGATACCGGCGCTGATGATTATCTGACTAAACCGTTTCACTTAAAAGAGCTTTCTGTGCGCGTGCGCGCCTTGATGCGTCGTCCGGAGCAAATAGTCTCGCAGATCATCGAGGCTGGTCCGTTTGTGGTCGATCTCGAGAAGCGCAGAGTGACAAAAAATGGAGCGGCGATTGAATTGTTTCCCAGAGAATTCGCTTTGCTCGAATTCTTCATCAGACATCCCAATCAAGTCTTCAGTCTGGAAGCGCTGCAAGCCCGCATATGGGCCTCCGACTCGGGTGCATCACCCGATACCATTCGGGTTCACATCGCCCGATTGCGCAGCAAGCTGGAGGAAGAAGGACAGCCGCCGGTGCTCAAGACGGTGCACAGAAAGGGCTACATGTTCGAGCCGTAGGGATTTAGATGTCCAGCGTCATTCTGGGCAGCGTAAACCAGAAGGTGCTTCCCTGCCCGTCTTCGCTAATCACTCCGATGCGACCGCCGTGTTGCTCGACGATTGCTTTTGCGAAGGCTAAGCCCAATCCCGTACCGCCTTTTATACGCGCATCCGAGATGCGCGCCTGCTCGAATCTGGAGAAGAGCTTGCCCTGGGCTTCTTTACTGATCCCTGTGCCATGGTCCAGGACGGAAAAGCGCACGTACGACTGGTCAGCTTCAGCCCTGATGGTGATGGATTCACCCTCGGGCGAAAATTTTATGGCGTTCGACAGAAGGTTGATAATCACCTGGACGATATAGTCGGCATCGGCTTTTACATGCAGATCTTTATCGATGCTTTGATAGTCGATCTTTATTCGTTGCTTTTCTGCAAGTGAGGCGACCGACTGCACCGCTTTCTTTACGATGCTCAAACAAGGCACAACATCAAAGAACATCTCGAGCTTGCCGGCTTCCAACTTGTAGACATCGAGCAATGCGGAGATCATGCCGATCAATCGATCGATGTCACTGTCGACATCGCTGGCTTTGCGTTTCAAAACAGAAAGATCTTTGTCGTAAGTGCCCTGAACGACGTGCTCGAGAAAAGCCTGGATCGATGTCAGCGGCGTGCGCAGATCGTGGCTCAGCATGGATACGAAGGCCTCTTTCATGCTTTCCATCTCATGGCGGGCGGTGACGTCTTGAAAGGCGATCAGCCACAGCTTTCCCACACCGGCACTGAAAGGCCGAATGATTAGCTCGGCTGGAAACTGTGTTCCCGTGGGTCTGGTGGCTAATACTTGCTTCGGCTGTCCTTCTTGTGTGCCATCAAATTCGGTGGCAAGCTGGAAGGGTCCGTCGGCATCGCTGAACAAGTTTCCGATCTGCTGATCGGCTAAATCTTCACTGCGGCAATGGAACAGATCGAGCGAAGCCTTGTTGACAGCTTGAATTTGTCCGGAGTCGGATGTGACAAGCAATCCGACCGGTATGGCTTCCATCATTATGCGCAGGCGATTGGTTGTTTGCTCGAGGCGACGGTTGGTGGTCGTCACCATCTGAGTTATCTGATCGAGTAAATCGTCAAGTTCGCTATCTTCACCATATGTAGTGAGGCCCAACTGCTTGCGCTTAACCAGCGACTTCAATCTGGAAACCAAGTCATCGGTAGGCAGTTTGTGCATATACTGATGGCTCTAGCAAACAGGGCCGGAAGTCGCAGCTGGAGCTCCGCATGCCTTTAAGATGCAATCGATGCGGGAGACTTTAAAAACTTTGTAGATCGTGGGCGGGATATGGACGAGTCGAACGCTGCGCTCCATGGAGGCAGCCCGGAGGAGCAATTCTTCCAGCCACTCGAGCCCGTCTACGGTGATGAAAGGGCAGAGGCTGAAATCGAGGATTATGTCGGTTTTCCCCGTAGCCAGAAGGCGATCGACATCGTCAGGTCCTTTGTCGAGCCAGCCCTGAATCTTGACTGTTTCAACTTGGATTGGCTCATTATGAGCTTGCTCATTCTTTTGTGACTTCGCTGCTGACATTGTCTCGCTCCTGGTGTATTTCTCGCTTCTTTGCGCGCCACCGCATGTGGTGCCTAGTTCTTGATTTATGGACGCTGCCGCGGAGGGTACGCACCGATGAGGAGGTTGAGGATATCATCGGCCAGTGGATAACATGGGTTAGTCTTAAGGGCCATATCCTCGAAGCTCGAAGTCATCAATGTAATCAGCGACTTTTCGTACTGATCCTGCGGGATGCCCGTTTCGCTCACTGAGAGTGGTTGTCCGGTCGACTGACCCAGGTCGTAAATCGCCTGGCGCAGCGCGAGATTAGCGTGCGCGATTGCCTCAGGTGAATTAGCGCCGCCGTTTCGATCGACAAGACCGAGGAAGCGGGCCGCCCGTGCATATTTTTTGTCGGCGATCCAGATCGGATAGTTGGCGATCGCCATGAACTTATGCGGGATGCGCGAATTGTACTCCATGGTTGAGAGCAGGAAGGCGCTGTTCGCCCGGCCGTGAGGGACTTCGAAGTGAGCGCCGAGGCTGTGGGCCATGGCATGGTTGAGACCAACCGAGGCGTTGCCGATCGCCATGCCTGCGAGACAGGCGGCATTATGCAACTTGTGGCGCCAGAGAACATCACTGGGGTTCTTCAGCACCTCCGGTAGTGCCTCGAAAATCAGACGCATGGATTCGAGCGCCAACCCGTCCGTGTAATCCGAGGCGTAGGTCGAAACCAATGCCTCGAGGGCGTGCGTGAGCGCATCGAATGCGGTATCACGAGTGATTTCCGTCGGCAGGCTTCGGGTGAGATTGGCGTCGATGATTGCTATGTTTGGAAGCAACACTTCATCAACCAGAGAAATCTTGCGATGCAGCTCTTTATCCTTTACCACCGCAAATGGTGTCACTTCCGAACCGGTACCGGAGGTGGTGGGAATGGCCACGAGTTGGGTCTTCTGCTCATGAGGAAATTCCGCCAGCCGGTGACGCAGGTCGAGGAAGTTGACCGCCAGCTCTTTGTATTTCAAATCGGGGTAGTCGTAGAACAAGCGGATTACCTTCGAGGCATCGAGCACCGAACCGCCACCAAGGGCGATGATTGTATCCGCCTGGCTTTGCTTGACGGCTAAAACGGCCCGCTGAATATCGCTGAAGTCAGGCTCTACGCCTATGTCGCTGAAGACATCCACCCGGCAATTGGCGGGCATGCGCTCGAGAACCATCGACAAATGTCCGCGCCTGGCGGCGGAGCGCGACGTGACCACAATGGCATTTTTGCTCTGCAAACCCCGCAAGTGATCGAGACTGCCCGGGTTGACGTAAATGTCCTTGGTCGTCTTGAAGGTGAGCGTGTAATTCTTGCGGCGGGGAACGCGCTTGTAGTTCATCAAATTCTTGATGCTGACGTTATCGGAGGTGATGTTGCCGCCTCCGGTTCCGCAGCCGAAGCTGAGGGTCGTGTTCAAGTTGTTGTAGACACCGCCGAGTCCGCCGATTGATGTCGGCGAGTTGACAATGACGCGACCGGCGTTGATGGCGTCAGCGAAGCGCTCGATGATTGCTTCGTCTTGACTGAATATGCCGGCAGTGTGTCCTGTGCCTCCGGCGTAGTTTATATCAAGGGCGCGGTTGATCCCGTCGTCCTCGCAGTCGACGAAGACGTAACCGAGCACCGGCATCAGCTTCTCGACTGCCAATTTGTGATAGCGCAAGTCGCCCTCCAGCGGGCAGAGGATCAACTTGGTCTCGGGGTGAACGTTGAGCCCGGCGGTCTCAGCCACGAGGCGGGCGGGCTGCCCGACGAGTTTGTAGTTCATGCCTCCTGTGCGCTCGTCAATGACCGCCGCAGCAACCTTAGCTACCTCCTCGGGCGTGCAGACATAGCATCCCAGGCGGCGGAACTCGGCGATTAAGGCGTCGCCTATCTCTCTGTCGATGACGAGAGTTTGTTCGCTGGGGCACTCGGTGCCGTTGTCGAATGTTTTCGAGATGATGATGTCGGTAGCGGCGGAGCTGATGTTGGCGGTCTTATGGACATAAACTGGTGTATTGCCCGAACCCACTCCCAGAGCCGGCTTACCCGAACTGTATGCCGCTTTGACCATCTGGGTTCCACCTGTAGCCCAGATCAAATCGACCTCGGGGTGGACCATCATCTTCTCTGTTTCTCGCCTGAGCCGCGGTGATTTTTCTACCCAGCTGATGAAGCCTTTGGGCGCTCCTGCCTTGACGGCCGCATCAAGCAAGATTTTGGCGGCTTGATTGCTCGTGTTGGCAGCCATCAAGTGTGGGCTGAATATGAGGCAGTTTCTGGTTTTCGCGCAAGCGATGCTTTTGAATATTACTGTTGAGGTCGGATTGGTTACCGGTGCCAGAGCCAAAATCACGCCAATAGGCTCGGCGATTTCGACCATATTTTCTTCGGGAAATTCGCGAATTATGCCGACCGTGCGCTTGTCTTTGATCTGATGATAAAGGAACTCGGAGGCGACATAATTCTTCAGGAGCTTGTCTTCGGTCAATCCCATGTGGGTTTCGAGGTGAGCCGCATGAGCGAGTGCCGCCGCGTTTTCGATCGCGGCCACGGTCATCGCTTTCACGATGGCATCAACCTGTGACTGGCTGTATTGTGTGAAAACGCTTGCTGCCAGCCGCGCTTGCCTGACCAGGCTCTCCACCTTTTCATCCAGGGCGGAATCCTTATCCTTCACAGAAATAGCCATTGGTTACGACTCCTTCAATCTTGCAAAGCCACCCGGGTTAATGCCAGGTATGAAAACGCCAGGGCTGGTTACCGTCGCTAAGCGATTATCGAGTGCGGCTGCTGCAGCTTCAATCCATCGTAAGCAAATATAAAAACTTTCGCGGCGTCTCATTTCGTCTAAAAGCAGCTGAGCATGCCGTGCTTAATTCAGTGTAGGCGATAAACGTTTGATTCTTTCAGGATTTTTCAAACCTTTTAGAAAGATAATCTTGGTCTTATCATGCAAAAGCAAGATCTGGGCGCTGATTCGCGCTCTCAGGACGACAGCGATCTTGTCGTAACGTAAAGAGCTGAGCCACTCTGGGCAGGGTGCTCCTGGCGCGAGGCGGAGAAAGGCGATTGGGCCGTTGAAAACGGCGCTCGTACTTTCCCCCTTGTATAGATTGAAGAGGTGACTAGAATAGTCAACTGTGGCGAATGGCTGAAAAGGCCGATGCTCACAATGTTGAACTGGCCAGCGGGACGCTTCGTGGCGATGGCAAACGATTCGATCAAAGCTTGCGCAAAGCTGACAACGACAGGTGCCAGGGTAATAACGGCGCTGGCCCTTGCCTCGAGTATTCTCATTGCTCCTGGTTGGAGTCCCAAATCGTTGGCGGCCGACTTCAGACATGCCAAGAAAATTATCGTGCCTGCCTCGGCAATTCCCCGCCGCTACGATTACACAAACGGCATGGAAGCGGTGCCCAGCTCCGGCTCGGCGTATTCCAGCGATGGTTCGTTTCAACCCGGCTATGGCTCGCCCTCGTCTGCACAGGACTCATCGGGTGCATCAGGGTCATCTGGATCATCCGGTTTAGTGCCGCCACCGCCTCCTTCTATTCCAACTCTTTTGCCCAGCGGTTATGACGGCAACCCGGCTCCCTCATCAGGTGGACGCTCCAGGCGAGGAGCCTCAGCCGGGAAGTATCAACAAACATTTGCCGACCCGACGCGCGATACGTCGATCGACCGTCACATTTTGAATTCGGAGTTGAGCAAAGCCACTGCTGAGGATACTGCTCTGACGTCGGTGCTGAGCCAGGCCAATAGTCTCATTGGCCAGGGCAAGCTGGCCGATGCCCAGGATCTTCTCGAGAAATACAATCATCTCTACCCGCACAGCACAAGCATTGCCAGCAAACTTGCTACTGTTTCGGTCGATCGTGCCAGGTATTACATGAAGCAGAATGATCCTGCAGAATCAGCTAAACAAGCCCGTCTGGCTCTTTCATATGATGCGCATAACACTGAGGCCAGGACCATTCTCGATCAGGTGCTCAAGGATCATGGCGTCGATTCAAAAGATGCAATCAGTCGCGTCAAAATAGGCGATTTGCTTTTTTCACAAGGAAAGTTCCGCGAAGCAAAAGTTGAATACGATGCGGCTTTGAAATCAAGTGCGGTTTCGGCCAATGGATTGCCGGCCAGCGCCGGTATCGAGAAGACGCTTGCCCAAGCGCATGTGGGACTGGGCAATGTTCTTCTGCACGACAATAAACTGAAGGAAGCGAAGCTTGAGTACCAGCATGCTCTGGAGAAGGATCCCGCCTCCGCGGTCGCCTTCCGCCAGCGCGGCCTGATCAATTACAAGTTGAAAGATCTGGTGGCTGCCAATCAAGACTTCAGCAAAGCCCTGGTTCTCGATCAAGAAGACAAGACGGCATCGCATCAGTTGATTGAATTGTGGCAGCGACAAGTTTCGGCCAATCCAAAAGATGCAAACGCTCATATGGGTCTGGCTCGAGCTTATCAATTGTCAAACGATCTCAAGTCAGCGCAAAACGAGTATCGAACGGTCGTCTCGATCGATCCCAATCACCCCAATCTGCCGGCCGCACGCGAGAGCTTCAAATTGGCTCTGTCAAGGCAGGAAGCCATGGGTGCCTTCGAGGCGGCTAAAACGCTCGAGACTCATGGGGCATTGAGCGAGGCTTATCAGAAGGCCGGTGAGGCCGTCAGCCTCAGCCCCAGCGACGTCAAATTCAAGTTTTATCAAGCTGAATTGGCAGAGAGGCTGGGGCACCATGCTGATGCGAAGCAGCACTACCTCGAAGTCTTGAGACAGGATCCGAAAAACGCGCTGGCCGCTCAGCGCATAAAAGCGCTGAACGACATGCTCCTCGATCAGAATACACTGCGCGGTCCGATCGGGGTCGCCCCGTCAATCAGTAAAGGTAAGTCAAACGGGCGCAGTAACGGTGGCTTTTCTCTGGCAAGTCCGGGCTCACTTCTGCCTGTGACTTCCGGATCGCCGTTGGCGCCCGGACAAGTTTTATCCACTGCCGGCGAGACATCGCCTGGATCTATTTTAGGGACGCCGAGGAACAGGGGAGAGGGTCCGCCTTTGCCGACTCTGCCGCCGCCGGGAGGCTTCAAGAGCCCATCACCAGACGGCGTAAACAATTTATCGGGATTCCTGGTGAACCTGAGAGATTATCTGATCGTTCAGAAGAAACAATTGAATGATGCCTCCAGTGCAGCTCAAGGACAGGAAGATAAAGTTCTGGAAAATCTTGGTTTGAAATCCTCTTCCTCCGCTCTGGGTGATCTTCCCTCCGGAGCACGCTCGGTGGCGCCGCTGGATTTGCCCAAAGGCATGATTACCTCAGGAGATGTTTCGAAACTGCTGGCCGGAATCAAGGGAAAATCTGGCAAGGGAGAGAGCAAATCTTCATCGCGTCGATCCTCAGGAAAAGGCTCAGGCTCCATTAAGTCGGCAAGCAGCGATGATGGCTCGCCACAGTTCTCTACCTCGAAGTTCTCGTCTGCCGCAGTCAATGATGAAGAACCGCCGGCGCCGACAGTGCCTCCTCCGAGCCTGGGCGGTGGCTCAGGTTCAGCCTCTTCATTTCCGGCAAGCCCTTATGCCGCACCATCCTCGATACCATCTAGCGGGCCGGCCGGCTTTGCCGGGAGCAGTGGTGATGTGCGTCCATCCGAGGAGATGACGCAGCTTGCACCACCGGCAGTATCGCCTGCGGGCCTGAGCGCCGCACCGTATTCGGTGCCGGGTCTTTCGGCCGGGCCGGCGGGATCGTTGCCGGGCGCAAATCAAATGTCACCCCAGGCGATCTCGATGCTATCGGCGTTGAAACAAAAGTATCTGTCCTCGAATTCCGGCTCTGCAGCCTCGTCTGCAGGCAGTAATGCCGCCGCTCCGGGACTGGATCAGTTGGGCGCCGGCGGCATCAATCCTCAGGCGTTGATTCAAAAAGCGCAGGCCCTTGGCTTGAGCAATCAGGACATCGCCGGAATCGCTTCGCAAGTCATGAAGACAAATCCTGATCTCGTGAAAAACGGCTTATCAAATCTTAAACAAGAAGATGTCGATAATGCCTACAAGCTTTTGAAAAACCACATTGCTTTGCAACAGCAGGTCAAGGGAGGCACTGCCAGGGGCGCCTCTGCCGACTTGAAAAAACAAAGCGGTACTCAATCGTTTTCTCAATCAAGGAAGGCGGCAGCCAATCCACCGCGCTCAGCCCCTCGTACTGTGAACTCGTCAGTGCCGCCTCTGGCTCCGCCGCGAAGTGCTCAGGCACCGGCTGCCACATCTTCTGCAGTGCCGCCGCCGGCGCTGCCGCCCATAGTTGACCCGGTTATGCCGAGCTCGTCTCCACCGACCGGTTCGGCCACACCGTCCAACTTTCTGAACTCGATGGCCAGTACGCCTGGCTTGGATGCGGCCTCAAATGCAAATGCTCTGGGCAACTTGGCTCAGTCCGCCAGCGCTTCTCTGCCAAAATCAGCCGCTGCGGTGCCGGGCAACATCCAGGAGCGCCTCGATCAATTGGAAGCACAAAACAAAGCACTCCTGTCGCAGCTGGAGAACAATCAAAAACAATTGCATTCTCTGCGCCAATCGATGTCCGGAACATCAGCGCCGGACCAACTTTCAGCAAATGCCCTGGCGCCGTCTCTGAGGGGATTAGATCAACCGCTTGTCAATTCTGTTGCTGCCAACAGCAGCGCTCTTGCCGAAGCCGCAGCTCCAGCACTCGAGCTGGCCGGGGTGAACGTCAGACCTACCGGCGTGAGACTGAACGTGGTGATGCGCAATTTGACCAATAAAGAGATATCCGTCCCGGACTCTGCCAGGGCGATCGTGAGGATGAACGGACTGCCCGATCAGTTTGCCAAGCTCAAACTTTCAGTTAAGAAACTGGCGCCCGGTGCCGAGGCGAAAGGATTTATCAGCATCTCGGGGCACAAAATCGATCCATCAGCGGATGTGTTCGTTCCGAACCTTTTCAACACCCCTGCTGGACCGAAAGATGTGCACTTGAGCGTGCCGATCTCTTCATTGATCGGACAGCCGCAATGAGCAAGCTATTAAGTTCTTTCTAACCTTTCTTTTCGCCTTCGGCTGGTTTGGCATCGCCCGGCTTAGCTTCGCCCGGCTTAGCATCGCCAGGTTTTGTTTCGGTGCCGGCCGGAGGAGTGGTGCCGCCGGTTGTAGCCGCCGGTGCCGTTGTCTCAGGTGTTGCGCCGCCGGTGGTCGCTGCTGCTCCACCTGTGGTTGCACCAGCGTCTGCCGGTTTGGTTTCAGTAGTTGTGGTCGTGGTTGACGTGGTCGACGAGCCAGTGTCAGTACCGCTGCCGCCACCACCGCTGCAACCAGTCAACATCCCTGTTACCACTGTCGCTGTCAACAAAGCCAGGACCTTCTTATTCTTCAATTCCATTCCTGAATGTCTCCCTCATGTAAGTTGTCATTTTCAAAGGGTCTTTGAAATTCGATGCCATGATACCTGCATGCCATTCAAAGTCAAGCAAGATTATTGCAGAAACACAGTTGAAAAGCGTTTCAAATCAACACCACTACTAAGAGCATGCCGGTGCATTTTACGCGATGCAAAACTTTAAAACATGGGGCGGATCTCAAGTGA
>JAJPJO010000263.1 GCA_021324135.1 Pseudomonadota bacterium | reverse complement strand
GTCGGCGTTTCCAAGGCACGCGGGGGTGATCAGGGCAGGAACTTTCTCACGCGGCCGGTCCAGCTGCTGGGCCCGCCGCTCTATATGAGTCCAGAGCAAGCCAGGGGCGAATCTCTGGATGCGCGCTGCGATCTCTACTCTTTAGGATGCATTCTTTATCAATGTCTCGGGGGGTCGCCGCCCTTTCATGGTGCAACCGCATTCGATACCATAAGCATGCACCAAAATGAAAATCCCGTTTCTTTGAGAAAACGCTATCCGACCCTGCAGATTCCAGCGGAGCTTGACGAGGCGATCTTAAGGCTTCTCGCTAAATCGCCGGCCGACAGATTTGCCAGTATGGACGAGCTGATCGAGACAATCGAATCGATCGATATCGAGCAATTCTCAGCAGAACAAAAGGAAAATACAGGCAAGGGACGACCTTTGGGCGAGCCGATCCCTCTGGCAAAGCTTGTCGCTTCTAGCGATGTGGTGCTGCAGAGCCAAATTGACGAGAGCTTGAAGCGTGAGAACAAAAAGCCGGGCAAATCGATCCTCTTGAGTTTGGCTCTAATCACGATCGCAGGTGCATCGATCTTGTTTTACGGGCACAACGATTCAACGAACTCGGGGTCTGCATCAAGGGAGAAACTGACTGCCACTTTGTTGCCCGACCCTCAAGCAGAACAGTCCGCGCCAGCCGGTCAAGGCACGTCTCCTGGTTTAATCGAGCCCAATTCAGAATGGCAAAAACATTTTTATCGTCTGGACAAGTACTCATTTGCAACCACTCGTCTGTCCAAAAATCCGCCACCCACTGGAAATCCTGACGAGCTGGACATATCGCGCTTTGATCATCAAGAGGATCTGCCCGCGCTGGCGCTAAGCGAATTGCCTCGAGAGACGAATGCCCTGCGCATAGAAAACCGCCGCCTCGACAAAGCCTGCATCACGGAGCTAGGTAAATTGCATGAAATTCAAAGGCTAATTCTAACCAATGTGCAGATTGATGACCCGATAAAGTTGAGGGTCATAGGTGATATGCCTAAGATGCATGATTTGAATATCCACGGAGCGGCACGCGCCAGTTATACATTGTCGACAGACGAAATACGGGCGTGGTCGCCTCTTCACGACTTAGGATCGCTCGATCTCGATACTTGTGATTTAAAGGACGACGCCTTGCCCGTGATCGCGAAAAACTTTCCGGAATTGACCCGCTTGTCGATCACGAGTTCTTCAATTTCAGGGGCGAGCTTGTCAGCTCTTCGCTCTTTGCGAAAATTGAACATTCTCAGTCTGGCTCACGATTCGATTGCCGATCGGTACATCGAGCAATTGAAAGGCATGCGCGCATTAGAGGTCATCGACCTTAAAATGAACAAGGTGGTCACCAGCAGGGCGGTTGAGGCACTGCTCGATAATCCGTGCCTGAAGGAAATCGACCTGAACAATTGCCAAAGCATGGACGAGGATAAACTGAATCAATTGAGACTATTTCTTAGACAAAACGGGCGTGGCTCTGTGGTTATCAGCAGCGGCGGCGGGCAAGATAAGCGGTCCAAAGCCAATGCCGCTACTGAGTTATTTTAAGCCTGGCAGCCTCTTGCTCGAGCGCGCGCGATTGGGAAATCAAAGCGCTAATCGTTTCAGCCAGTTGCAGATCGGAATCGCCGTTTTTCGCTACATAAGCGGTTAGTCCGAGGCTCAGCGATTGGCGTTCGTCTTCACTTAGATCTCTGCCGGTGTAAATGATCAGCGGAGTGCCGCGCATCTTTCTGTCCTGGCGGAGCGCTTTCACGACTTGAAAGCCATCCATGTTCGGCATTTTTACATCCAACACCATCAGATCAATTGCTTCCTTGCGGCTGAGATAAACAGCTTCAAAACCGTCTTCCGCCTCGATACACTCGAGTCCGTGGGTCCTCAATTGCGCCGAGAGAATGGTTCTTGTCGAGCTGTCATCATCGACAATCAAGACTTTGCACTTCCCGGGCACATTAAGAGCACGCTGTATGGATGCGATCAGTCGCTGCGGATCGAATGGTTTGGCAAGCCAGTCCACATTGGCACCACTGGCTACTATCCGGTCATCACGTTGTTGACCCGTGGAGACGATAACCGGCACATGTTCGGTTGTCCTTTGAGAACGCAAGTGCTCCAGGATGACCAGACCCGATCCGTCAGGCAGCGTCAGATCGAGCACCACTACGGCCGGTATTGTATTCTGTAGAACTTGCAACGCATCGCTTACTGTCGATACTCGACTGAACACGTAGCCCGACTTCTCGATCACAACTTTGAGGACTGCGGCCAGACCGTCGTCATCTTCTATGAGGAGAACGTGGAGCGGCTCGCGTCGATTGGCCTCCGGCTCGACTTCAAGATCGTTGTGCACCGCCAATTCGAACCAGAAGACGCTGCCTTTGCCAACTTCGGTTTGCACGCCAATCTGCCCGCCATGCTGCTCTATCAGCGCCCTGGATATGGCAAGGCCAAGACCGGTTCCACCTTGCTGTCGAGTATCGGAAGAATCGAGTTGCTGAAATTTCACGAACAGTTTATCGAGATCTTCAGCAGCTATGCCGGGTCCGTTGTCTATGATGTTGAATCGGAAGAACTCGCCCAGAATCTCGGTTTGGACCGTAACACTGCTCCCTGGAGGAGAAAACTTCATGGCGTTTGATACGAGATTGGTAAGCACCTGGGTTAACTTGTCAAAGTCACCATATACGGTGCCATGCACGGTTTCCGATTTGAGCACGACATTGCACTGTTTGCTCATTCCATCCAGAGCGCTGAGGGTTTTCGCGATCAGATCGCTGGTATTGACGGGGCGCATTTTGAATTCCATTTTTCCCGACTCGATCTTTTTCAAGTCGAGCATGTCGTTGATCAATCTGATCAATCGGTCGGAGCTTTCGCGAGCGACAGAGATAAGCTCGTTCATCTGCTCGGTGCCGGGCTCGACTATGCCTCCCTCGATCAATCCCAGGGCGCCTCTTATGGACGTAAGAGGGGTACGCAACTCATGCGAAACGATGGAGTAAAACTCGCTCACTCGCCGCTCAGCTTCCTCACGCTCTTCCACAGTCGCTCTGGTCGCTTCAATCTCGGCTTGCCGCAAGGCATTGCGCCGCATTTCCTGGACGTTTTCGTGGCATGCCCAGATCAAAAAAACATCCTCGAAGACCACCCACCATGCATGCTCGACCCAGCGCCACGGCTCGATTGCATCGACGCCATAGACGGAGCGCGGAAAAAATAAGCCGCGCAGGAAGTGATCGCCGGCCACCACGACCGATGCCGATATCAAAACACGCCAGTCACGATAGAAACTCAAAAATGCCAGCGAGCCGAAGACATGAAAGTGTGTTTCGATGCGCCCGCCGGTCAAATGAATCAGCACAGCCGAATAGAGCATTTGGCCGACGGCGATCGCATGGCGGGTCTGGACCGAGCCGGGATGCTTGTAAGACATATAAATCGGCCAGGAAACGATCAGACCGCCAAGCCAGACCGCCGTCCAGACATGTATGTGAACATCACTGATCACGCCGCTCCAGCTCCGCGGCGAGATGACCAGAGCCGTGATTATTCCCGCCAACCATTCGATGAGAAGCAGGTAGCGAAACATTCGGTCAGTGCGAACATAAACGCGATCTTGTTGCTCGTGGAACAATTGCTTGAATCGTTCCTCGGTTCGCTCCTTGATCGTCGCTTTTATGGTCATAGACTGTGCAGTGATACTAGCAGTGGTTTGCCTGCTTGAGAAATGGGGGCACTATATCTGGTGTCATGAGCGGCGCTCTTTGATTACGCCTTTACGCCGCCTCGTGGGCGCCTACCAGATCCGCTTCGCTGCTCCAGCAGCCCAGGATCTCTCGGATCTCGGCGGGCAGCGTCATAGGATCGAACGGCTTGGTAATCACTCCTGCAGCACCAAGCTGCTTGTAAGAATCAACTTCACTTTTCTGCACTTTGGCAGTCATGAATATGACCGGCACGGAGGCTAACTCATCAACCTCCTGCAAATTCTTGAAGGTCGTCGGACCGTCCATTCCGGGCATCATCACATCAAGGAGTATGAGGTCGGGCTGAAAGTTGCGGGCGACTTCCAGAGCCCCCGCTCCTGAGTTCGCTTTCAAGACCTTCCATTTACCCACTTTCGAGAGCGCGATTTCGGCGATCATCAAGATTGTGGAATCATCGTCCACTAAAAGAACGTTATTGATGCGCATCGATCTGTCTCCTGCGACAGCAAGCCTACTCACGTTCCAGCATTACAGAAAGCCCGGCGCAAATCATCACCCAAATGGGTACAATGAGCAGCCCTCGCGGGTGAATGTATCGGGATCTAAACGGAGAACACGGTTGGATGGATGAGGGCGTTTACCTCCACATCATCGTACAGCTCACAACCGCCACCGGACGGATCGGGAGCTTGATTGCTCGAGACTTTTTCCAGGAGTTTGGAAACGAGCTGCATGGGAGCACGCAATAACGGAGGCACGGCGCGCTCGACCTTTCGAATGATATTATCCCCGGTATCAATCCAGAGGTGAATTTCTTCCATGTTTTTGCCGGTGTAAAGCCCCAGGTGATAGCAGTTTCGCCCGTCCACTTCCTGATCCGGGAGTCGAACAGTGCCTCTCACCTGGTCGAGTGGCGAAGGCTCGTTCGTCTCCTTGAGCAAATCGAATGTGAGCAGATGTCCGGCAAATGGCTGGCTCATCTTAATTGCATCGTCGAAGCTGCCGAATGTGCGCCGCTCTTTCCCGGACAAACTGGTCGCTTGCGATTTGTCGCCGACGATGGTGCTCCAGCTTGGATTGGCTGAATAGCCCGTGGGGACAATCGGCGCCCATTCCAGCCGCCACGAGTTCGGACGCGAAAACCAGGTGCGAAAGGCGATACCAAATTCATAGAGCGGCTGTGATTTGAAATCATAAAGAGAGACGACAAAGCGGCTCTCGGCCCGAAATGACTTACAGCCCCGGTACAAATTAATTGTCTCGCCCAGAATCTTTTCCGTTTTCATGTGCCATGCCTAATCGTTCATACAATTGATTTTACCCCGTTGCCCCGTTCTTTGTGCACTCAAACAAGAGGACGAAGTTGGCAAGCTGGTATCATCTGAGATGCGTTTTCCGGCAAGAGGTGATAATGGTCGGCCG
>JAJPJO010000183.1 GCA_021324135.1 Pseudomonadota bacterium | reverse complement strand
TAGAAAACATATCGTGAATCGTCGACTTCAATGCCTTTATGTCTTCACTGCTGCTTTGCTGATAGAGCCAGAACGCATTATCGACGATATTGCAACCGTCCTTTTTGTGGTAGGTCACTTCATAGATGTCTCCGGCGCCCGTAGCAGTACTAAATAGGTTGCGGCGTTCTTCCGGTACTACGAACTCGAGCAGTTTAACTGCGCTCTCTCCATCACCGTTAGCCAGCAAGAACAGGCTGCCTGGCTTGCCTTCATCGCCTCTATCGTGGTAGTAGACCATTCCCCTGGCCTTGTAGGTGGAAGGATTGAGGGTGTTATTGATTTGGAAGATGATGAGTGCTGCCAGTATCAGCCCGCAAAGGCAGGCAAAAGGACGCCAGTCTTTGAGCAGCCTCCCGCCAGGCTTCACGGCTTCGGTGGTCTGGATTTCGACGGCAGCCTCGTCCTTCTTACGCTCGAACAGCACTATTTGACTGGCTTTCAATGTGCCGTTCTCGAAAGCTTGCAGATCGGAGAGTACATCGGCAGCCGTCTGATATCGATTGATCGGCTTCTTCGCCAGCATCTTTAGCACGATCAGATCGATAACCTTCGGATAGTTGCCGCTGGTGAAGGCTTCACTCGGTGCAACCGCTTCTGCATTCTCGTGTTGGGCCAATATCTCGACTGATATTGTCCCCATATATGGTGGCTTGCCCACCAGGCATTCATACAGTAAGCAACCCAGGGAGTAAATATCGGAACGCTGATCCACACGCTTGCCTTTGCTTTGCTCGGGGCTGATGTATAAAGGCGTTCCGATGATTTCGCCGCTGCGAGTTATGACCGAATCGTCGCCCACGTCCCACTCACCTTGAGTCGCAACGCCAAAGTCCAGGAGTTTAACAGTGTCATCATTACCGGAGAGCATAACGTTGCTTGGCTTCAGATCTCTATGCACAATGCCTTGATTATGGGCATAGCTTAGAGCCTCACAGATTTGCTTGAATATATGGATGATCCGGCTGAGCGGGATTGGGTGCTCTGCGATTAAATCAGAAAGCCGTTTGCCGTCTATGAATTCCATTACGAAGTATGGGTAGCCGCTCTCGACTCCATAGTGAAATACATCGACTATGTTGCGATGCTTAAGTAGACGTGCTGTACGCGTTTCTCTATTGAAGCGTTTCACGGTGTTGGGATTATCGTCGTTGGCTATCTTGATCGCTACCTTGCGAGCGTCCTTAATGTCGGTCGCGATGAAGACAGAGCCGTTGCCGCCCTGACCGATTAGCTTCTCGATCAGGAATCGCCCTTCGACAAGCTTGCCGATAAAATCGACACGTACGGTCGATGACTCAGGCTCTTCGAGCATTGCGCCTGAATCGATTTGATTTCCCGATGACGATTCTGAGCTCATGATGAAGGAAGTTGGTGCGCAAATTCTATCTACCCGGCAAAGGCAAATTAGCCACGTGCTGCAATTAGCATCCCTTTGTGGTAGAAAGCCAATAGCGATTGCTGAAGGAACGTTCAAATGGACCCAAGCGATGGAGATACCGACGAACCTACACGAGCGGTTCCATTCTCCAAAGATGCAGCACCAATCTCCCCATCATTGCTCATGGGAAATCGAGATCTCTCCGGCTTGACTTTGTCGGGTGGCAAATATTTGCTCGAGCGGAGGTTGGGTGCAGGCGGTGCCGGTTCTGTTTATCTCAGCCTCGACCAGGACATCAAGGAACGAGTTGCCATCAAGATTTTGAAAGAACTTGATGAAAAGAAATTGGAGAGATTCCGTCGAGAAGCAAAAGCGACACGGAAATTGGAACATCCAAATGTTCTGCGTGTATTCGATTTTGGCTGCGAAAATGGCGTTGCCTATATCGTCATGGAATATCTAGATGGGGAGCCACTTTCGAAGATCCTCAAGCGTGAATCTCCTCTGCAAATGGAAAGATCACTCGCTCTGATCAAACAGGCGTGCCGAGCGCTTTCACATGCACACGATCGAAAAATTTTGCACAGGGACGTCAAACCAGGCAACATGGTAATCATGAAATCCAGTGATGGTACCGAGCTTCTCAAAATCGTCGATTTTGGAATATCTAAAATTCTAGACGATCAGTCCGATGACATGAATCAGCCGAATCTTACGACAACCGGGCATGTCTTTGGCAGCCCGGCATACATGAGTCCTGAGCAGACCAGAGGCGCGCAAGTGGATAACCGATCGGATATCTACTCGTTGGGATGCGTCCTCTATGAGTGTTTGACCGGAACGCCGCCACATATGGGTGATTCGGCGATCAAAACACTGATGATGCACCAGACACAAGCGCCATTGAGCCTGCGCGAGGCCAGCATGGGCCAGGAGTTTCCTTCTGATGTAGAAAAGCTCGTGCAGCGGATGCTCGCCAAAGAACCCGATTTGCGATACACGAAGATCGAACAGGTTTTAGAAGACATCGACAAACTAGATATGTCGAGGTTTTCGCCAGGACGAGGATCTTCTCCTCAAACAATAGATCGGGCCCAGCCGAAGAGCGCACCGGAGCCTCAGACAATTACACCCAGGGCAATGGCCGGCAAAGACAAGATACTATTGATGGTTGTCCTCGCCTTAATCGTCATCGTCGGTGCAATCTTTGTAAGCCTCGCCTGGAGTGCGATGAACCCCGGAGCAGATTGAGAGGTTAAACTCAAAGTCTAGGCATAACTCTCATTGAATAGGCGCGCCACCATATGTAGTGGCGGTGCTGAGAAATCTAATCGTCGAGGTTCCGTATGGAGTTTTTACATCTGCTGTCGCTTCTACTTGTGCCGCCGATTTCAGTTGGCGATCCATTGAGGATTGAAATGAACCCGGCAGCACTAAACGAGCGGGAGCCGAGATGTTGTTCACGAAGGCAGGCAACGAGGCTAGATTGAAATTCAGATCGGCGTCTTCTGAGGGAAGCTTCAGGTTGGCACCTTGAACGTACAGATCGGGCTTCTTGTTGATATAGGATTGATGCTTATCAAAATCAGCCAGCTCCGGCATACCATGCAGAACAGATACATTACTGTCTACGCCCTGAAGCGATCCCAGGCGAGTCTCGACCAGCACCGGTGTGCTGATCTCCAGTCCGGGCAAACGCAGCGCATGCGCTCCGCAAGTTTTGTCGAACTCGTCATTCATGGCTCGGGTAGCTTCCTTCGACGACAAGGTAAGAAGGCGTTTCGCCTCCTGCTCCACATCCCTGGCTGATGAACGAGCCTCATCCAAAAGACTGGCAGCCAACCTTCGCAATTGCGGTCTTTTCTGGGCAATCTCGCTTTCTGTTTGACGCGATGCATACACGAGCTGGCGCGAACGAGCGATGATGTTATTCATCTGACCGATGCGATCCTGAGCGTTCAACTTGCATGCACCAGTCAGAGCCACCTGATCGAGTGCGTTTTGCACGCGATAGTGAGCAAGGAACAAAGCTCCCAGGGAGAGGCAGAAAAGAAAGAGCAATGCCACCAGCCCTGTAGAGAGAATGATGATGGCAAGCATACTGCCGGATCTCTGCCGGCCCTGCATTGTCTGTTTGTTTCTTGTCGTGAGCATTTGAGGTCTCTTGATTGGCTTCTAGGGCTCGTAAGGATAAAACAGATCGGCGCGCTGACAGCCTTTGTCATCCACCACTGAGATGATCAATGATGTCTGCAAAGGAGTTTCCGGGGCGTTCGATTTCACCAGGAAGTTATGCTCCTGAAGGGCGGCTAAGACATCCTGGTACGAGTCGGACGGCACCTGCACGCAAAAAACCGGGCTTGAGTTCAACTGCAAATCAAGCACCACGCGGAGAAGGGCATCCACAGCCAGCTGGGTCTCGGCGTATTGCGCTTGATCGGTCTGGTGGGTAATCTTGAACTCGACGCAGTCGCCTCTGGGAACAACCAGCTTACCGCACCTCTCCAGCGCCACGGTCTTACCTTTCGCTCCCCAGAACATTTC
>JAJPJO010000181.1 GCA_021324135.1 Pseudomonadota bacterium | reverse complement strand
GGGCGCGGCGACGCTCTCTAGCCGGATCTTGCTCTAAGTGTGCGCCCAGAGCGTGACGGCAATTTCAGCCAACATGAAGACAAGCTCGAGGACCAGGATGACGATAATCCAGATTTCCAACTTGGCCTCGGTTGAGAAATAACTGAATTCGGAGATGCGGTCATTGGCCAGCTCATATGTTTCCTGAAAGATTTCAAGACGGTCCGATGCGGCTTCGCAGCGATCCTCGACCAGGAGCTCATCTACGAGTTGGGCGGCCAGCTTTTGCACCGCCGGTGGTGCCCAGTCCTCCAGCCCCGAGTAAGCCGGACTCAATCGCTCCAGTAAAATGCGAAGCTCGCCCGACATGGTGGTCATGTTCTGCACATGATGCCATTCCGCCACATCCTTCTCGCTGACTCTGTGCGTGAAGCGCAAGTCATTGCTCAACGTGTCCCAGTGCTTGCTGATCGTCTCTTCGACCCGAATCAGACTGCTCTCGAGATGGAAAAATCCGGCCAGCAGTTTTAGCAAGTCGTTCATCAATCCTTGATCGGAAACAACCAGAGCGCGATTGTGCGACAAAAGGCATTCCGCTGTTTTGCCGGACAAACGCCAGGTCTTGCTCGTGCCTTGACTGAGGCGCTTTTCCATAGACTCCTTGAGTTTGGAACCCGGGGGCAGCCAAATTATTTGCACAGCAGCCGCCCCGGACTTAGTATCGCCAGCGGTATCATCACCGGCCAACTCTGTTGCCCAATCAGGCACCGCCTGCAGTGCCTCGAGATAGGCCACGGTCGTTCCCGGCTCTGAAAGAGAGCAGAGCTCTTGAAGATTTTTGCCATCAGAATCGAGCCGCTCCGATTGACGTTTGTAAATGATACGGAACGCCTTCTCCTTCGGAGCACTCTGCGGCGGTTCTTGCTCGGTTGTCGGTTTTTGCGTCATTGCAACGGGAACTTCATGCAGTGATCGATATCCTCTTCGTAGCCCGTGCGCGGATCTTCGTAGGGCTGCTTGTCCTGCACGATCGGACCATCCAGAGACATGAGAAAGCGGGCATACTTGGAGTGGACCAGAGTACTCTTGAAGAAGGCGCCGTCAAGATGCTTCAACCAGCCCGGGATGCGGATATCTATGTTCGAATCGATATGCTTCGGCTGCCAATCGCTCGGATCGAACCAATCGGAGGCCATGGCAAACCCCCAGGAGGCGAGAAACGATGGCACGACAGTCGTATAGCTATGCACCTCTTTAAAGGCACTCTTCAGCGTGCGCAATAGGATGAAGTGCCCCTTGTCGTAGATCGAATATTCCATACCTTGCACGACTAACAATCCCTGGGGATTGAGACATTCTTTCAGGCGCTGGTAGAACTCGGTCGTATAAAGTGCTTTTGCCGGTCCTTCAGAGAGCATATCGACTACATCGATAATGACGACGTCGAATTTTTCCTCGGTTTCGAAAACATACGCTCTGCCGTCGCCGACAACCAGCTCGGCACGCGGATCGTCGAAGGCGCCGCGATGCCAATCGATCAAATGTTCTTTGCAAACATCGACTACCTGTCCATCGATGTCGACCATCACCGCTTTTTTCACGGACGAGTGCACCAGCACTTCGCGAAGCGATGCTCCTTCTCCGCCGCCGATGATCAGCACTTTCTCCGGTCTGGGATGGGCGAGCATGGCGGGTTGCACGAGCATCTCGTGGTAAAGCGTCTCATCGGCTTTGGTGCTCTGGATGTGACCGTCGAGTATGAGGGCACGCCCGAAATTTACCGTGTCGGCAACCAATATGTGCTGGAACTTGGAAGCGGCGTTGTAGACGATATTTGTCAGCGCGTAAATGTACAAATCGTACGGATCGGATCGCTCAAATAGTTGCGGCAGTCCTCGGGCTTGCAATTTAGCGAATGGCGCCATAGCTTTCAGGCGCAGGGATTCGGCGGTGGCTTGCCTCATCAGTCCTCAATCTCCTGGTGTCTTGTCAATACGCGGGCACTGACTTGCTTTGATTGCAAATATTGTCGCATGTGCCTGTCGAATTCTTCGACTCTGCATGTGGTGCCGCAGGTAAACATATCAACAAAACAGGCGTGATGCTCAGGATATGTATGAATGCTCGCATGACTTTCAGAAAGAAGAAAAACGGCCGTCAGACCACCACCCTCAAAAGTATGCTCGGATGACTTGAGTATGGTGGCGCCGGAAAGTGCAATTGCTTCTTTCAAGGCGCCCAATAGAGCCTCATGGTCCAGGAGTCTTTCGTCTGCGCACTCATTGTAGCTGGCCAATAAATGGCGGCCAAAAAATTGGAACTCTTGCATGTCGTCTGCGAGCCTGAGGTCTAGCTGCTCTACAGGCTCTTTGACTATCGTCGGGCTGCTAATGTTCCTCTGTTGAATCATCCTGGAGTTCTCTCAATGGTCACTGTTTTGCGGTTTAACTTCATCCTTCTCGGCCGCGCATCAGGTCGGGGCGTTCCGCCTCTTGCTGGTACTGCATTCAGTGCAGGGAAGAAAATCTGTGCGATGCGACGAACTAGTAACTTCAACCATATATGAAGGACCCTGCCATTGTTCGGCGCAACTCTGCCTATATTAGATAGCCAATGTGCTCAATGTGTGATCGACGACCGGCGATCGTAACAAAGACTATACCTTAAGGCTGGCCAGTGGATGATTAGGAGTAATTTACCAGATCTTCACTTTTTGCAACCTGAGTATATACGCCACTCTTTGATTAACTTGATTCGAGCGCAACCTCAAGAGCGCAGGCTCGCCATATTGCAGTGGTGAGCAGTTCACACAGCCTCCTTAGCGCTTTTTAATAAAACTATTTGAACTTTTTGCCTGCCGTTGTCGTTATGAAAAGTGGAGGTCCAATTCAGACCAGTTCCTCAAAGGTATCCTCCATAAACGAATAATCGGCTCCAGCAGCCGATTAGACGGTGTTCTCAAAAATTATTGACGTAAACTCTAAAAAGGGGTCAGCATAATGAAATTCAATTCGAGAAAAGAAATCGGGAAAGCCGGATTGATCCTTGCACTGGCTTTTGGTCTTATCGGCGTCGCAAACACGCCGGCTTTTGCAAAGGAAAGAGGCTTTGGACCTCACAGCGGATTCAGGGGTAACGGTGGGCTCGGAAGGGGCGGCTACCACTTCGGCGATCGCTTCGAGGATAATCATCCAAGAAGGTCTGAGGTCCTCGGTCGCGATAACCGGCTCAACTGGAACATAAACAAAGATCGAGGTCAGCTCGGTGGACACTACAACCAGTTGGAACAAGAGCAGAGATCGATCAGGCAACAAGAGCAAGCTGATGCCAGAGCCAATGGCGGCTACATAACAAGACAACAACAGATGCAGTTGAATGGCGAAGAGAATCGATTACATAATCAGCTCAGCTCGGATTTCCGAGGCGGCGAAGGATTCGGACCTCATTCCGGCTTCGGCGGTCAGGGCGGACTTGGGCGAGGCGGCTATCACTTCGGCGACAAGTTCGAGGACAATCATCCCAGACGCTCGGAAGTACTAGCTCGCGACAATAATCTCAATTATCAGATCAACAAAGATCGCGGACACCTTGATGGTCAGTACGGCAACCTCGAGCAGCAGCAAAGATCGATCAGACAGCAAGAGCAGTCCGATGCCAGGGCCAACGGCGGATACATAACCCAGCAGCAGCAGCAACAACTGAATCAGGAAGAAAATCAGTTGCATCAGCAAATCAACCAGGATATGCAGCAGTAGCTAACATGCATCTTTGATTCGGCAAGTTGCAATCTGCCATCACATATGGTGCGGCACCCTCGGTGGTGCCGCATTCATTTTCGGCTTTCGCTTATGAAAATTCGGTGTCCAATCCGACTTTCCGTTTAGCTGCCGCTGTTTAGCACTTCATCCTACTGTGATATCGCCATCGTCAGAGAGCTTCGGCTCACCTTTCACTTCCTTGCCGTCGACAATCCATGTGCCGGGACTGCCTGGCTTGGCTACAAAAACATGACTCTTAGCATCGACGACTCGGCTGTATTGATTGCCGGCTTTCTCAATAGTGGCTCCGCTGGCAAAGACGGTGAGCGATTTGTCTCCCTGGCTTATCTGCAGTGCTCCTTTGTCGCCTTTGCTGAGCTGACCCTTGATTGATTGGTCGGGTTGACCAGGGCGCCTGATCGTCCATTCATAGTCCTTGTCAGAGCCCTCAACTTGCTTACCCTGAAGCAGCTCGACGCCGTTCGTCTGCCTGTAGCCGCGGAATTCTCCGCTGGGACCGTAGAGAATCTCGGTGCTCTGCTTGCCGCCAAGCATAATCTTCTTGTAGCGTCCGGCATTGTCGGTGACTATGCTCCGCCCGTTTGCATAAGTGCCTACCACTTCGCCGGTTTCCGGATCGATCTCAGCCGACTGTGGAATCTCTCCTTTGGCTATGGCATCGGCATCGGGCTTTTCCGTTCCGCCAAAGGTGATCGTCCTGCCATTGACCGTGCATGAGCGCCAAACCGTTCCTCCCTTGCCGTCGGGAACACCGGTGTTGCCGTACATGATTTCTTTGGTCTGACCGTTTACAGTCGTGGTGCATTTCATGACGCCTTTCTTCCAGCCGTCGACATCATATTTGGTGCCGTCATTGAGCTCGACATGGAAGCCGTCGGTGGCGCCGTCGCGAATCATGTACTTAGGCATCGTCTTGAGGCGGCTTGCATAAGCGTCATCAGATTCGCCTTGTTGTTTGGCCGGCAGATCGAAAATGACTCCTTGCCTGCCGCCGCCCACATCACCTTTGTGTCCGGTGCGCCAGTTATAGCCGTCCCAGTATGTCGTCTCTGATTGACCACCCGGACCTTCATGAACTCTGGCATATTCCTTCATGTCGTACGTGTCGCGCGATCCGTTCGCTCTTTGTACCTGGATAAACTGTTTGTCGGGTGATTCGAATCTGATATCGCCATTGGTGTTATATTTAAAATCGCCCTGAATCAAGCCGTTTTGCACCAGATTCTGCGGCAGATCGAATCCGGGCACGCCGGCGCCCTGAGGCTCGACACGCCATCCAAGATCTTTGGGATGGTTAGGATCGGATGTGTCTCGCACTCTCGTCAGGCTGACGGAAGAGCCATCATGCCCGGTCATGGTCATGGAAGTGACGTTGCCTTCAAGATCGCGCTGAACCGAGTATTTTTCGCCCTGCCGTGGACCAGCCATGTATTCGCGGCCCATGATCCGCCCGCTGTC
>JAJPJO010000506.1 GCA_021324135.1 Pseudomonadota bacterium | reverse complement strand
CATAAAGGCAATATTCCAATGAGCGAACTACATAAGGCATATACCGAACTTGGCTTGGAGCCAGGTGCTCCGTTTGAAACGGTCAGGCGCCGTTATCGAAGACTCGCCCTAGTCTGGCATCCCGACCGCATGACGAATGCTGATGCAAAACGAGATGCCGAAGAAGAACTAAAGAGAATAAACAACAACTATGAAAAACTACGAAAACACTTCGAATCCGATCACCGTTCTGGACCGAGCTGCCGCTGCCAACCGGCGGCAGCCGGCCCTCCGCCGAACAATACACATCAATCAGCAGGCAACCAAAAAACAAACTCGCAATCAGGCTCCTCACATACTGATAAAAAATGGCAGGAGGAACAAGCCGCACGCAAGAGAGCGGAGGAGCAGCAGCGGCAAGCAGCGGAAGCTGAAGCGGCTCGAAAGGCAGCAGAAGAGGCGCGCAAACGCGACGAAGAGCGCATAAAGAAAGCAGCAGCTGAGGAGGCAGCCCGCCGAGCAGCGGAAGCTGCGCAACAGGCGCAAGAAAAACAGCGCGCTACCGAGGACGCTCTCAAGGGTGAGTCAGTACGCAAGGAAGAAGCGCTCCGGTGGAAATGCGCTCGGTTAATCGGAATTGCATTCATCGGGCTGGTCGCATACTGCTGGCTCGGATGCACCGCCAGGGATATCACGCATGAAATAGGGAAGCAATGGGAAAACTTCCAGGAGTGGCTGAGTCCCAAACAGCAAAGCCCGCCCGTAGATCCTCCCAGCCAGCCCCAGGTCCAACCGGTTCAACCGTATTTGCCACCGCCATATGTCCCACCATATGAGCGACCCCCTGTAAGCAACCCAACTTCTTTTCGACAGCTCGTCGAGGAGGTAGCGCAACAGAGGGAAGCTGAAGAGAGGCAACAACGAAGACAAGCCATCTATGCAGCAAAGCTTGAGATTGATCGCGCTCAAAGGGAAGTCGACCAAGATAAACGGTCCATAGCCCAAATGGATTCACAACTAGCCGATCCTTTCGTCAGCGATTTCCAAAAAATCCAAATCCGTCAATCTCGCGACTTCCGGCAGCATTGCCTGGAAACGGCGCAAGCCGAGTTGCGAAGCGCTCAAGACAAGCTGGAGCAACTAGAACCGACCTGGCCTTTCGGCCCTCCACAAGAGCCACCATCAAACAGCTAGTACGTGTTTCCCTTTTAGAGCAGCCGGCTGATAACGGCGCCGGGCTGCTCTTTTGGGGATCAGAACAGAGTTTTGCTAACTCAACCGCAAGGATGACCGGCAGTAATCCCAAGGATCAATGAAAAGATTGAGCGCGTGTGCTGGAATAGCTACAGCAATGAAGAAGAGGAGGAACAATGGAAATCAAAGTAGTCCTTTGCAATTGCAAGGGTTTGTGCACGTGGTAAGCATCGGATCGGTCGTCGCCTGGTGCATAACTGCTCGGCCAGCCGGACCAGGATGGCTGCCGGAAAACAGGAATATTTCAAATACGCCTTTGACCGCAGTGCGGCGCATTTTAAGTAACTTCCATGCAGGCGCAGAACAAACAACGCCATCGACTAGCTCCGGGTCCTCAGCGGCAATTCTGACGGCGAGAGCCCCGCCCATTGATTCACCAACCAGAAAAACTCTGTAATCGGGGTGTTCTTTATGGATGCTGGTAAGCAGCTTGGTCACATCGTCTACAGTCTCTTCGCAGTTCAACTTCGCGCGCTCTGGTTGATCTCGGTCGGGACCAAAGCCGCGCACGTTCACCCCAAAGCCATCGATGCCTGCATTGGAGAGCTCTTGAGCTAGCGGTTTGTAAGCTTTTGCGCATAGTCCGAGTCCGTGAATGCACACGACAACGATCTTAGCTGGAGACGGGCTCGTCCATTCGAGCATGTGCGTCTCGCCAACGATAACGCACGAAGGATCCCTAGTACAGGGCGTTCCGATAGCTGTAGGGACTGGAACACCGTTCGCTGGGCATTCATCGGACAACGCGGGGATGGCGAAGCTCAGCGCTATCATTGTCCACAACAGCATCATCACATAGATTGATTTAATTCGTTTCTCCTGGTTCGCCATGGTTAATCGGTTGCTGTTTTTCTTTCTTAAGAGGAGGTGTATTCTTCTGCTCGACCGAGCAGCTTCGCGACATTCAGGTAGGTATGCCGAGCTTCGGCAGTATCCAGAGTTGCAGGGCAAAGTAGAATAAGATTGCGCCGAGGAACCAGATCATAGTCTCCATGGGGTTTTGTCCTCCCTTTTCATTTAAAGCCTTGGTGGTGTTACTCATCTAAACCCTCGCATCTAGGCCAAACTTTTATCTTGCCAATACCGGTGGCGTGATTTGATGAACCACCCCTTCTTTCCTTTCCTCGGACTGCATTGACTTCCATGTCAGGTAGCCGCCAGATAAGTTCCTGACGCTGAACCCCTTCTGCTTCAGCAAACGATATGCGATGTACGATCGCTGACCACTCTGACAATACGTGACGATTTCTTTTCCCGCTGGTATCTCTGACAGCCGTTTTCTCAGTTCAGGGAGTGGAATGTGAAGGCTGCCCGCAATATATCCTCGATCACGCTCGCTGCTGGTGCGAACATCGAGCAGACTGACCCCGTCCGTGCTCAGAGCTGGGACTTGATGCCACTGCAATTGCTCGCTCAAGCCATCTAGCACGTTTGTACCTGCCATACCTGCCAAATTTATTGGATCCTTCGCTGATCCGAAAGGCGGCGCATAAGCGAGTTCCAGCTCGGACAGATCGCGTATGGTCATGCGAGCGGTTATCGCGACAGCGAGAACGTCGATGCGCTTGTCGGCGCCTTTTTTGCCAATTACCTGTGCCCCTAGCAATGCGCCCGTATCCCTCTGGAAGAGCACCTTCATGTCTAGTCTCTCGGCGCCGGGATAATAACTGGCGTGATGGCTCGGGTGCACGTAAATCGGTTCATACGGAATATTGCTTGATTGCAACTGCTGTTCGTTGAGACCAACGGATGCGACGGTCAAATCGAACACTCGCAGGATTGCGGTGCCTACAGTGCCATCATAGACCTCATTTGCACCAAAGATGTTGTCCGCGGCAATTCGGCCCTGACGGTTGGCTGGTCCCCCGAGAGCGATGAGCGTCCACGATTCGCTTATCGGATTGCGCACTTCGATCGCATCTCCTACCGCCCAGATGTTTGGTGAACTCGTTTGCAGATGTTCGTTTACTCGAATGCCACCGCGCTCCCCTATGGCTAATCCGGCTTTACGCGCCAGTGTTACTTCAGGTCTAATTCCCAGTCCAAGGATAACAAGATCGGCTGGCATTGGCTCGTGGTCACCGGCTACCACCCAACAGCTTTTGGGAAGATCATTGGTGGCTTTAGCTGAGTCGGCAGTTGAGCGGAAACCTTCAATCGGCTTACCGAGTACGAGTGTCACGCCGTGCCTGCGAAGCTCATTGTGCACAAGCTCTGCCATTTCAGGATCAATCGGCGTCAGCACCTGATCTTTGCCATCAATCAGCGTGACATCAAGTCCTCTGCGAGCCAACTGCTCTGCCATTTCCAGCCCGATGAAGCCACCACCGGCAACTACGGCTGTGTGCGGCTTGTGAATTTCGAACCATGATTGAATCGCCTCGACATCTTCGATGCTGCGCAGAGTAAACAGCCCTGGCAGGTCGATGCCCGGAACCTTTGGTCGGATTGGAGCTGCACCCACGGAGAGAATTAGATCGTCGTAACTCTCCTGGTAGATTTTTTGAGTGGTGGTTTCTCTGACGGAGACGACCTTAGCTTGAGCATCTATTTCGACGACTTCATTGTGAACACGAATATCAATGTTCAGTTTGTTCTTCAAGGCACCTGGTGTCGCCACAATCAGGTCGTCTTGCGATTGAATTTCTCCGCCCAGAAAGTATGGCAATCCGCAGTTTGCATAAGATACATGTCCGCTTCGTTCCAGCACGATAATTTCCGAGTCTTCAGAAAGGCGCCGCGCTCTGGCAGCTGCGCTCATTCCACCTGCCACACCACCAACAATGACAATTTTCCTTGCTGGAACGCCGGAACCAATAACTCTCATGATCTGTCTCCTCCTTCAAGATTGGGTGTTTGCCCGCCTAACCACAGCAACTGCCCTTGGCTTTCGTGTCGCTAGATTCCCGTGCTGTGCCTGGCAATTGATTCCACGGCGCTTTCATTAATAGAAGTCCCAGAGCGCACGTGCCAGAAAGACCGGCAAATGTTAGCCCTGCTCCGAAAAAGCTAGGAATGACAAGAAACCAGGGATTGATGAAAACGCCTAAGAGCACGCCGCTCAGAACGCCAACTCCAACAATCAGCTGAATCTGGCGTTCAATGGGAAGCATTTTCTTCCCTTCTTTGACTGGCAGCCCGGCTTTGCGCCATGCGACCAATCCACCTTCCAGGATTTTAGGCTGAAAGCCTCTGCCTAACAGGGCATAGGCCCCTCGTTCAGCTCTTTTGCCCGATCTACATATAACAACGAGCTGCCCTTGCCTTGGCACGTCTTCACAACGGGCTTCAAGCTCGTTCAGCGGCACATTAATGGAATTCACTATATGTTCCGTCTCAAATTCAATTGGGCTGCGTACATCGAGGAGTACGGTCTGTTCAGCGACTGCTGCCAGGTCGGCAGGAGCTATTTGCTTGCAAATAGTGGAATTGGACAGTTCTGGCATAAAGAAGCCCTCGACCGGTAATAAATTCACTATATCACTATTTGGTTATATGGCGAATCCACCGTTGGATTGATTGAAGAATCAACTAATTGGTTGTAAACTAGAACTGGCAAACGATTGAGTTTCTCAATATGAAAGACAAAAACAAACTGCTATCACGACCGGCTCTCGAAATTGTGGCCGCGCGCTTCCGGGCACTCTCGGATGCCTCCCGATTACAAATACTGCAATACCTCTTTAAGGAAGAGCATTCGGTGCAGGAATTGTGCGAGTTGAGCGGCATGAGCCAGGCGAACGTCAGTAAGCACTTGTCCGTTTTAGCGGAGCAAGGTATAGTGCAGAAACGGCGCCAAGGATTGTTTGTTTTTTACAGCATTGGAGATAGCAGTATTTATGAGCTGTGCGACATCGTTTGCGGTGCTGTCGGCAAGCGATACGGACAGGTGATGAAAGAGTTCTCTGGACGTTAGGCGCCCAACGTGGAAGCCTGTCTCGTGAGAGACTTGCACGACTCCGTGAGTGGGTGCTTTCACCATTTGTCCATTATTCAGAGGCAGCAATGCACCGTCGGAATGACAATCGAGCAATTTCGAGCATTGCAGCAGTAGTGGCGGCTGCAACAATTACCGCATTGCCTGTATTCTCAAAGGAATTACCTTCCGTTCTTCCAAATTTCCATCAATTGTCTCCTAAACTCATGCGCGGTGGACAGCCTTCCGACATAGGGCTTCAGGAACTGAAACTGCACGGTATCAAGACAATTGTCGACCTGCGCCTGACCGGGACCGGCACTGCAAGAGAACAAGCCATCTGCAAAAAGCTCGAGCTAAAATACATCAATTTTCCGACATCATTTGCGGCACCGGAAAAATCAAAAGTGGAAGCCTTCTTGCGGACCGTCAGCGATCCAGACAACGAACCTGTTTACGTTCACTGCCGCTTCGGGGCAGACCGCACCGGAATGATGATGGCAATCTATCGCGTGGTTGTCCAGAAGTGGTCATTTGATCGCGCGTATACTGAAATGAAAGCGCATCAGTTCAAACCAATCTTTATCCATATGAAGGAAGCAGTAAAGCGTCACGAACAACCGATGGAAAGCGTACCAGCTACCTCGAAGTAGCAGTCTGGTCTGATCGTAATCATTCGAACGGATGATTCCTTTCATCCTTTTGGACTATCTGAGCTGTTTGCCATTGCGCACTGCTCTTCTCCGTGTTCAATTACGGCTCTAGACGATCGGTGGAACTCTGAAACTGTACTCTTCATCAAAGACTAAACGTGTATTGTACTGCTTCTGACCGATGCGCCAAGACAGCCAAATGGCAACAATACTAATATAGCGCTGATAAAGGACGGCCGATTTGAATGCGGACCCTTGAGACCAACAACAACACTGATCTGGCACTGAAGGTGGTAGTATTCTCCGCCATTGCGGTGATCCTTGCATTACTCGTTTATCAACTTAAGATTCTGATTGTTTGCGTGATCCTAGCGGTAACAATTGCCTCTGCGATGACTCCCCTTGCAGAAGCT
>JAJPJO010000015.1 GCA_021324135.1 Pseudomonadota bacterium | reverse complement strand
TCTTTCAGCTGCTCGGCTATATAGTTTTTGCCAGCAGGGGTCGTAATGAATCGATTCTCAGCACGCCTGAGATAGCCGTGCTCTTGCAAGTCATTTATTGTTCTGTCCAATAGTGCAGTATCCTCAAGATCCAGTATTTCCAAGATTGTCTTCGTGAAAACGGGCTTAAGCTCGGAGCAAATCTGAAGGACGGCGAGGTGCAGCTCCAACTCAGCGAATGTCGTTCCAGTTCTTGTTCGCCCTAACGGCTTTTCCTTTGCCATTTTCATCCCTCACTAGTGAACACCTTATGCCCATTTTCAATCGTAACCAGAGTCACTGTTTGAATGTAACGGCTTGCCGAAAACATGGCATTGACAAATATGCGATCCGTCTCGTAATGTCAATTATGTTTCACTCGCACCACATATAGTGGCGCACATTGGAAATGCAAGCCGCGATCGGAAGCAGCTGAGCAAAATGTTAGACATCCTGAGGCCGGGAGACATCGTCGTTGCTTGGAAGCTTGATCGGCTGGCCCATTCCACCAGGATTCTGCTGGTCGCTCATATAATCAGAGCCGTTTTGAGAATCAGGGTTTAGAATAGAATACGCCTTGTCTCATTTGCGACCGGCCGACACGCTAATTGGCAAAGCTATATCGAAGGATTCGAGAAGCCGCCGCATTAGCTAGGAGCTACATGATGAAGCGCAATCCATCAATGACAGAAGAAGAATGGCGATGGTTTGAGCTATCGTTAGCAGCAAGAAAGCTTTCAGCTGCCGAAATAAAATCACTTGAGGAGCAACTTCAATTAGAACCATGCAATATGGATGTTAGAGTTCAGTTACTGGCTTATTACGGGCAATACGAAGGGAACGAGCTAAAACACAAGAATGCAGAGCAAAAGTTATCCGAGCAAATCCTATGGTTGATCGAAAATAAACCTTCTGTCAGTGGCTATCTCGGGCACGAGATTGCTAGAAGAGGTCATTGTTTTAAGCCGAAAGCGTTTGGATCGCTCCGCCAAGCTTGGCTCGAACAAGTGTCAGCCGCTCCATTGGACGGAACGATCTTAGGAAATGCAGCATCATTCATTGCATGGAACGATATTGAGACAGCCTCCGAGTTGTTCGAACGCGCTTATGCACTTCAGCCAGAGGCGCACTGGATGGGAACCTTCGTGATTCATTGCAGTTCACAATTGTGGTCCTCTCCTGCTTTGTACGCAGATAAAATTCGCAAGCAGATTATTGATGTTGGTATTCGCTCGCTAGAAACCGAACCAGGTGGCGCTACCCATATAACATGTCAATACGTGTCGGATGCAGCGCTCAGTTTAGGACGTTTTGACATTGTACGTCGGTGCGCAGAGATTCTACGCGACTGGGACCAGACTGTATGCACGCAGATGGCAAATGCCTATTTGGGATTGGTAGCACTGAGGGAGAATAATCGCGCTTTGGCAGTTCAACTGATGTTAGAGATGAAACGTGGTTATCAGCCCCAGGAAGTCGTATTTCGGCTTGCCGGAGAGCTATTCGATGCGGGAGAGAGAGAATCGATCGCTCAACTGATTAAGAGTTTCAAGAAAAAGCTCAAGAAATCCGTAAGGGATCGCTGGCTAAAGCAAATTGCAAACGATGAGCGACCAGATTTCAATGAATACTGTTGCTAATGCGGCCGCAAGCGTTATCGAAACAACACGCGCGCGTCGCCGACTTGACCGGGATCCTTACCGACGGTGATAACGGTGGCGCATTTAGTGGCACGCGCCGCCGTATTAGTGCGAGACCGCATTACTAAGGCTACAGGCTTGAGCGCCTTGCTTCTAAGTTTCCATGAATGTTACTGCTAGCCGGTTTGGAATGTTTACTACAAAAAATGTAGCTTTTATGGGTATAATACATACTACATTGAATGTAGTAAACGTTCCATATGGTTAAAGCGCTTAAGACTAACTTCGAAGAGCTGTACGAAATCGCCGATTCGCAAGGTGGTTACTTCACTGCTAAGCAGGCTGCGTCCGTCGGCTACTCAACGAGAATGCAGACCTATCACGTCCAGACCGGGGACTGGGAACGAGAATGGCGCGGTATTTATCGCCTTCACTTCTATCCGAATCCGCGCCCAGACGATTTAATCGTCTGGTACCTGTGGTCGAGCGATCGTTCCGGCAAACCAGAAGGCGTTTATTCCCACGACACGGCTCTGGAGCTGTATGAATTGTCGAGCTGGACAAGCAACCGGTTGCATATGACGGTTCCGAAAGATTTTAAAAGAAGTAGCATCCCTTCGCCCCTGCGTCTTCATAAAGCGGAATTGGCCAAGTCGAACATCACGAAAGTAGGAGTGGTAGCTGCCACTACAGTTGTTAGAACTCTTGTGGATCTTTTGAAGGCAAACACGGTACAGCGGCATCACCTGGTGGAAGCCTTGTCCGAAGCCCAAAAGCGTGGCTTGATCACTAAAACCGATCTGTCAAAGGGTTTATCGAGTGAGGAAAGAAAACTCATCGAGAGGTTACACGAAGACCTTGCGGGTTATGTACCGGAGGGCTAAGAAGTGGAAACGGAGAAGGAGAAATATAGGACCGCGAGAGCCTTTCGAACCTCAATAGCAGATCGTCTCAAAAGACAGGCGAAGGCGACTAATGAGCCTTACACGGATCTTTATCGCAGAGTGGCCATTGACCGTTTTCTTGCACGAATTGATTGGTCGAAGTGGACTGCCAAGGGCGGATACGTCCTTCAAAGAAGGCTGTCAAAGGCGCGTCGAACCAAAGACATAGATCTGTCAACAGCTCATGCGTCGTTCTTGCTTGTCGATGACCGGGCTCAGCAAGCTGCTTTGATCGAAAACATCCAGGAGATGGCCAGCGTGGACGTCGGAGATTACTTTGACTTCCAGGTTAAGTTTGACAAGGCGTTGCAGGGCTTTGGCAAAGGTGGCATTCGCTGTCAGGTTCGCTGTTTCATTGACGGGCAACTGTGGTCTACATTTCAGGTTGATGCAGTTGTTCAGGATGAAACAGTTTTTCCTTCAGAAGAACTTAAGGGCGATGCGTTTCTTTCCTTTGCAGGCCTGGAGCCGCTGACATTAAGGGTGCCTGTCAAGGAAGAGGTATTCGCTGAGAAGATTCACGCTTATACAGTGCCCAGGCAAAATGAGAACAGCAGGGTCAAGGATATGCTTGACCTGGCCCTGCTTATTGAAGATGGCCTTGATGTTGGTAAGACGAAGACAGCTGTATCGGCAGTCTTCTTGACTCGAAAAACTCATCCTGTGCCAAGCGAATTGCCGGCGCCACCTTCGAATTGGAGAGACGTTTTCGCGGAATTGGTTAAGGATACTGGTGTCGAGCTCACTCTTGATCGAGCATTCAGCTTTGTGGCCGAGTTTTACAGATCGCTCAAGTTGTGATGACTCATGAGGGATGCATGATCATTGTGTCCGTTCGGACACCCAACATTCAATTTTCTACTACTAAATTATCTTCTCGAAAAGAGAACAACTCCATTGGACAGTCAGTCAACCTAAAGGGCGCTCCAAAGAATTTTTCCGACATTCGCTCGGCAAGCGTATTTCCGTAAGATCCAGCATCGAACTCTTCCGTTTTCCCCGCTACCTCATCATAGAAAATGCGCTTTCCGTCGATGATTTTCGATCTGTCAAAAACGGGCTGTCCCTCTGGCTGTGATCTAGCCAAATTCGGAAATCAGATCGTGATTGGCATCAGCAACATTTGTCGGAGTAGCTTTCCGCGTTCGAAGTAAGCGTAGCCGGCAAATGAGACAGGGTTGATAACCGCCATTGCCAGTAGCTTTCCTTTAGGGAATAAGTATAATGCGGCCTGCAAATACGGATGAATATCGCTGATAATGATACCGTATTTGATAGCAAGCTTCTGGTAACTCACCCAACTTTATCTTCCGTCCCAGTGATCCGGGTCGCATGCGTACACGTCTATTATTTCAAGTTGCCTGGTATCGCGATGCACATTGGCTGGTAGATCATATTTCATCTCCATCACATCAAAGGATGGTGTAGCGTTTCTGTGGGACCCCATACGGCACACCTCGGATTGATTGGAGCACGGTAGTGTCATCGTCACCCTCATGGAGCGCAGCTGAATAGGCGAAATGGCCACTGCCGTAAACTTGCCTTCAGGCTCCTTGATCTTCACTCCAAAGAGTGATACTCCGTTATAGGTCCCAAAGTATGGTCCATACCTAGACTCAAGTTGCTGCTTGCTTTCCTTAAAATCAGGGGCGGGAAATTCTTTGCGTAGTATTGCCTTTTGCTTAATCATGCTCCTAGGTACTATCCACGCAGGGTCATCCGATTGAGACCACGAAGAGGAGATCTGTGAAGACGTGCCAGGATTTGAAAAGTTAGCCGATGGTCGGAACGAACGCTCATTGGGCGTGAAATGATTGCCAATCACGGCGAGCACGAATACGCTACTCATAATCACAATGCCCGAAATATCCCAAAAGGAAAACTTCGAGTCAACTGGCGCATTCGGGCGAACCCTGGCGTTGAGATCAAGAATTGCTCTCTGGACAAATGAGAGGATGAAATATGATGCCAAAAGACTCAAGTAGCTTTCGATTTCAAAAATAATGCTGAAGCCCGTCAGTAAATTCAAAACCTTAGCCGCTGTAACAACAAG
>JAJPJO010000538.1 GCA_021324135.1 Pseudomonadota bacterium | reverse complement strand
CGAAGTCGAATATCCTGTTCTCTTTGAGGAACCGCGGCTGAAGCTTTTGCATGGCTTTGCGTACACGACAACTGGCTTCGCGGACGCACTGGGCGCGCTGAAAGCGGAAATCTCCCATTGTGCGAAGGAGTAGCTGATGGACTTACTCAACACGTTTTCGGTAATCACATCTCTTGTGATTACCGAATCAGTCCTGTGGATCGATAACGCCATCGTTATCGCGGCACGTTGCTGGACCTGATTATGGTAATCAGGACTGGCTTATTTGGAGTTCCGCTGCGCTGAGACAGCTTCATCACGGCGGATTAGATTGCTCCACTGCATAAACATCGAGGAGGAACGGCTGTAACGCGACTGCTGAAGCCGTTCCTCAACCTCAGCGACTTGAGTAGCGATGACGCTTTTCCAGGCTAATTCTTGTCAGACTTTGATTCGTCGGCTAACCAAACGATATTAAGTAGTACTGCGTAGGCAAGTAGACGCATGGAGGGAGCAAGAAGGAGAACGATCGCGGAGGTTCGAACCATGACATCCTCGTAATTATTCAAACCGACAAGGTCGTTGAATGCGGAAGCGGAATCTCGGGAGAGTTAACGTGAACAGGAAAACGTTCTTCGCGGCAACATCAATGCTCCTTCCCCTGGCTATAAGCCTGCAATGTGCACCGGCTGCGGTAGCGGACGACCCCCAGGTGCTTAAACAGCAGGAAGCGAGGCTTGATGTCGCCAAGCCACAGCCTGCGCCTTCGCAAGAGGGAACACAGAGTTCCACCGGATCCGGCAGTGTTCCGATGTTGAATGGTTCGGTAGAGAAGCGTAGCCTGAGCGAGCAAACCTCCGATTCGGCACCCGAACTGCAGACGGAAACGGCCGTGCCTGGGATTCGCGAAAAGGCATTGGAAAAGCTGGCGAAACGAAAATCGCTGACCGGTGAAGAATTTCGCAGCTTGAACGTCGGGATCTCGGGAATGAACTGTAGACAGATGCCTTTCACAACCGAGGCGATTGTGATAAAAGTCTACCCGGACAGCCCGGCAGATCAGGCCGGCATCGAGGTCGGGGATATTCTCTTGGGAAAAAAGGTGTACGCTCCGAGCGACCCGACGCGCACTATGTTCACGTTCACATGCAACGAAGCGGGAAGCACCAAAGACTACCAAATCAAGCACAATGGCGAAATCAGAAACGTGCGCCTGGTTTTGATGAACATCGAGGACATCAAAGACGACGAGGCGCGCCGTCTTTTTGAATATCTGGTCGAACAGACAGGAGCGCCGGCCGTGGATGTGCCAGTGCATATGCCTATCACAGCCGGCTCTATTCTGCGGCACGTGGTGGGGTTTTAGATTTCCAGGTTCACTCACCGCCAGACGATCTGGCAGTGAGTGCCTGAGAATCTCCGATTATGCTTGTGGTGCAAGTAGGAACGCCAGCTGTCTGGGCATTCCCACTGCCACCCGACTCGTGTTCCGCACGGACTGTGGTCCGCTATAGCCGGAAAAAGTCCTCTCGGCCCGCAGTGACGGCGGTGATTGGAATGACGATCATGAGCATGTACCGCCGGATGTCGTCGTTCATCACGTACTTCAAGCGGGGCTCTTTGCCGGCCAAAGTGAGGAAGTCGAAGACCATGGCACCAGCGAAGCGCAGCTTGTCGGGTGAGAGTTCGTCCTCGGGAAATTCGGACGGAAGCCGCGGAATCGGTCCTGGGTATTCCTCTGCCGTGAGTTCCATCACCGGGACGAGCAGTTCTTTGTCCCAGGTCATGCTGCCTCCGACCGCCTGACACACTTTCGTGGGAATTTCGCCCACGACGGATGCGAATCGTACCGGGACGAGGGCTTCCAGGCGCTCGTCATCGATGAGGTGTGCCTGATGAGCGGCGTGAGACACGCTTGCCGCCTGGCGATCGGTGATACCGACCGCGGTGGCAACATCTAGCCGGGACAGAAAGAGACGCAGATCGCCTGCGTCGAACGTGTAATCGTGCATATCGCAACTCCTATGGTTCGAGGAAGAGACCGAGCGGTGAGGCAGGCTTTGGACGCATCCACCGCTCAGCCGTTCAATGCCAGCTGCAACCGCAGTCCTGGTGAGCGACCGCCCGTGCCGGACCTGGTGACAGGACGCTGGCGACGACGGAGAAGGCGACGCCGCAGCCGAGACACAAGGCAGCCGCGAACAGATCGAAGCGCCCCGCCCCGAACTGCGCCAGCATGGTGATACCGAGCCCGTAGAGATAGAGCATCGAGACACCACCAGTCAGACCGCAGCTATAGCCGACCCGACGCTTGGGCATGGCTGCGACGGTGAAACCGGCACCGTAAGCCAGGCACCACAGGATCCCATTGACGGGCTCGCCGAATACCCGGTTGTTGTCGAGGAGGTTCGCACCCTCGAAGAAGAGCACCAGGGCGAGGGTCACGAAGGTTCCGAGTATGAGCGCGGTGTCCACCACCTGCTTCCGGCTGCTGAAGTCTGCGGATGGAACTTTCCGACTCGACAGCGCTGCGAAGCAGAGGAATCCGATGACGCCGTTGAAGACGATGCCGGTGACGATGCTCGTCACGGTCACGCCGTGGCTCGTCCAGCCCAGAAGGACGTTGACGAGATGCACGGCGATGCCCCAGGCGATGGCGCAGAGCACGGACGAAATCATGCGGTTGCCGGCACCGGTCTCGACGACGAGCATGGCGCTGGTCAGGGCGAGAAGCCCGCCGGTGACGAAGCCCGAATAGAGGTCGAAGCCGTAGAGCGTGGCGTGCACGTTTCCGTTGACGAAGATCCACAGCAGGTTGCCGACCACGCCCATGAGTGCACCGGCCATGGTGCTGAGCGCAAGCGCGCTCACGCGACTTTGAATCGAGAACATCTGGTTTGTTCCTTTCAGGTTGACAGATTGATGGACATCAGGTGTGCCCCGGCGTTCTCAGCCGTCACGATTGTTTGAGCAAACCCGAAGCTGGAACGTTGTTTCCGTTCATCCCGACCCAGCTCCCTCCTCAATCAAGAGGCGGTCTGCAAGCTGAATTCAGGTGTCGTCGGTTAGGAGAAGAAAGTTTGTTAGGGAAACGGAAACAAAGATCTCTTTTTTGATAGCAATCAAACTGGTCCGGCTACTAGAAACATTTGTGAATTTCAGCTACTTTACAACACGCAATAAAGAGACTATTTCCAGCTTCCTCAGCGTTTTTGAGTGATCGACTTGCTTAATCGAACAATTATTAAAAGAAACGGAGGTTAGCGCTTCTCAGTCGTTTTGAGATTTAACCGATAATGTATGTTCACGCCTCAGGAAGAAAAAATGCAAAATCTCGAAACGTATACGGTGACTGACTTTCTTGCTGTGATCAGGTCTATAGTAATTACGTCTATAGCAATCGCGTTCATGGCGATCACTTCCGGACGGGCCGACGCTGCCGACACCAATGCCACATACGACCGGGTCATGAAGAGTGGAAAGATCCGTGCCGGTTATTGCGTTTACTATCCATTACTGATGAAAGATCCGAAAACCAAAAAATTCTCGGGAATCGGCTTCGACACTTTAGATCTGATTGCTAAGCATTTGGGGTTAAAGCTCGAACTTACCGAAGAGGTCAGCTTCGGCATTATGATTGAAGGGTTGAAAACCAACCGTTACGACATGCTCGCCTGCCCGGTATGGCCGAACGCCATTCGGGCTCGCTCTGCCGATTTCAGCCACCCGATCTCGTTCAGCACCGTTTGCGCCTACACCAAATATGGTGACAAGCGCCTGGACTCATCTTTGAAAAACCTGAACAGTCCTCAATTCAAAGTCGCTTGCATCGACGGTGAGATGGCCGAGATGATCACACGCACTGATTTTCCGAACGCCAAAAGACTCTCCTTGCCTCAAATGGCGGAAGTGTCGGACATGCTGCTCAGCGTTTCCAGCAGCAAAGCTGATGTCACCTTCGCCGAGCCATTGTTTGCAAGCAACTTCATGAAGCGGAATCCGCATTCCATCCAAAACATCACGCCCAACAATCCTGTCCGCGTTTTTCCGAACGTATATATGTTCAATAACGGCGAGGAAAAGTTCAAAGCAATGCTCAATACAGCACTGGATGAAATCGTTAACAGTGGGGCGCTCGACCGCATCCTATCGAAATACGAGCCGTTTCCAAAAGCCTTTTTGCGGGTCGCTAAACCATATCAAAATTGAAGGGAGATGAACGCAATCTTGCCAGCCATCTGCGTCATAATGTTCATGCTCGACAGAAGGTGTCAATGCTCGAGAGAAGGTGTCAATGACCGAGAAAACCGCCAATTTTGATGAGGAAACAGACAAGTTACTGCAGTCCGCTTTGCATCATTTGAGTGCTTCGCTTCTGGATTGCATCCCCGGGGACGTAAAAGCGTTTACCTGTACCACCATACTTGGTGACAATGGCGCCGTGCACTATCGACTCGAGGCAGAAGGATACACAGCCGAGCAAGCGTCGGAGTTCATTGACGAAGCGGTTCACAACGCTGCCTGCACGCTTATGGATTTGATCCGATCGCACTATTCTCAATGCAACGGCTTTCAAATACATTTGATCGCCGACGACGAAGACAACTGGAAAAGCAGCTTCGATTTCACCGTCGGTCCGCCCGCCCGCGCACCTCGTATGGCTAATCCGCTGAAAGACGGCAATGTTCAAGAGATCATTGATTTAATTGCTCAGGTGCTGCGCAAGGATATCATCCCGCCCGACTGGCATCGCGCTTTTCTCGATATTCATGTGGAAAACGGCGATCACGGTCCAGGTCTGACATACAAGCTAATGAATGCCGAGGCGGTCTCAGACAGTCTCGAGGTTAATGAGGTTGTTCACAAACTGACTTGTGTTCTCATCGCCAGGTGGAACGAGCTTGGCCATCCCTTTCCCGATGCGGTCAGGCTGGCACTCAACCTGCTGCCGAACAACCGGCTGGAGATCAGCTTCGAAATTTTGAAGAGTGGCCATTGACTGTGGGAATGATAGCGCTGCCATGCCGCTTTCTGTGCTAACTTTACTTGACCCTGAACGAGCGCCTTCAACGATGATCCGGGAGCTTGCATGAAGATTCTTTTGACAGCGCCGCCTGGAATGGGCAAAAGCACGATACTGGAGAAAGTGGTCCGCGGCTTCGACGGCAAGCACTATGGCATCGTCGCTCGCGAAGTGCTTGATGAGAGCGGCAAACGCATCGGTTTCACTTCGATCAACCCATCAGGTCAGTCGCAGCAATTCATGTTTTACACTGAGAGCCCGAGTGCTGAAAGCATTGGCGGGCAATTCGATGTAGACATCAAAGCAATCGATGATTTTGTCGTTCCCGAATTGAAAAAAGGCATGACTGACTCCAGCGCCTTGATTTTTGTCGATGAGATCGGGCGTGCTCAGGCGAAATCGCCTTTGTTTTTGCAGACCTTGCGCCAAATTTTTGCTGCCAAATGCAATGTGCTCGGCTCAATCGTTTACGAAGACGAGCCCTGGAGCCTGGAGTTCAAGCGCGATGCAAACGTTTGTCTTCTTGAGGTGAACCGTAGAAATAGAGATTTCCTGCCCGGGATTTTGCTGGCTGCCTTCTGCAATCGTTCCCTTTTCGAGATGATGAATATTGAGCAACAGCAGCAAAGCATGCGGTTTTTGCATGAACGCATTCAGAACGAAGAATTCAACGCTGCTCAAAAAATCTTCCGGAATGCGATTCCATATGTTGTTGAAAAACGCATCGAACTGGTGGAAGAGGGCGCCGAATCTCGGGTTTATCATATCGTCGGCAGGACATCCGGTCATCGCCTGGAATGCGATGTTGAAGCGGGCGAATTCCGATGCGATTGCGACTTGTCCAATGGCCGAGGATCTTACGCTGGTAAGGCGGAGATCTGTTCTCACCAGATGGCTGTTCGTTTGTATGAATTGGGCCTGGCTGCCCGGCTTGTCTGATTTAGCGTTAGCGAGTGTCATTCATCATTTGCTGAACTTAGCTCCTTCAATTGCTCTCTTACTGCTTGAACCTGAGGTGCATCCGGTCCAAAGCATTTTTCCAAAATCGAGCTGATCCTCTTCAGCACCAACACAGCTTCAGGAACATCCCCCTGCGCAATTTTTACTTTGGCAATCTTGTTCAGTGCACCGGCGACGGAAGGATCATCGGAGCCGAAATTGTGTTCCAAAATTGAAACTTCCTGCTTGACCGCGTCGATTGCCTCTGCGTATTTTCCTTGCCCCACCAAAGAAGCCGAAAGAAAATGGCAGCAAGCTGCGATTTCTATGTCGTTCTCATCGAGATTTTTCAGTCGAATTGTCAACGCACGCCTGCAATAATCTTCAGCTTCCGAGTTACAATCTTTTTCCAGGCAGATTCGAGCGAGCCGGATACTCGAGTCAGCGATTTCAGTTGAATCGGGACCTTCCTTCTTCTCAAAAAAGGCAATCTCCTCCTTGTACAACGCCTCCGCTTCGTCTGGCTTTCCTGACTTCGCAAGAACATCTGCCAGCGTTCGGATCGTAAGCATTGAATCAGCGTGATTCCTTCCAGACTGTTTTGTCTGAACGGCAATCGCTCGTCGCAGGACCGCCTCACCCTGATCGAGCCGATCGAGATAGTCGCAGTATATTTGTGCCATGGCATGAAGAGGGCTGATTAACTCCGTACTGTCATCACCCTTGGTGCCCTCCAAGATCGAAACGGCGCGCTGAAAGCTATCAACAGCAGAAAGATAGTTCTCAGCGAGAAATTGAGTTCGTCCCATATCTATCAGGCTTTTTGCCACGAGCGGATGATGAGGAGCCCAGTGCGCTGAGGTAACATCAATGTCCAACTGGTACAAAAGCTCTGCCTCGCGATAGCGACCGTTTTGCTCACAAATTTCGGCAACATCGCGCACGAATCCAGCGCTTGCTTTCGTGAGGGCTGGAATGGACTTGTGTATATCCTTTTCTCGTATTCGTTCAAATTTATCCAGTTCGCCTGATGCCGCATACACAACTGCTTGCGAGAAAGTCAGCGATGGGTTATCGGGCTCGAGTGATTCTATTTGTTCAAAAGCCTGCGCGGCCTTTTCAAATTGACCGACCAGACAATAGCTCTCAGCTAATATTTCCAGGTGGTAGACAACCTCACGCTGGACAAAGCGCTCATCGCCCTTCATAAGATCGACGGCTTGCTCCAAGAGAACCGGACACTTCTCCAAGTCACCCATTGATCGCGCCAGCCGAGCCTCTTGGCGCAGTCTTTCCACTTCAATCATACGCGAGTGATCTGGAGGCTCAGATTGACTTTGTGCCGGTGTTTGAATTTTCTCGTTATCTAAAGGGCCTTTGTCTCCGCCAGCGAATAGCTTCCGCCAAAATGGTTTCTTTTCATCTGAACTCATGAGTCTTCCTTCTGCTTCAAGTTGGAAAAGAATAACCCATCGCGTTTAGCTGGCTGAGCTAATTTTTTCACCCTTGAGATTCTTGCGCAAAGAATCGAGTCTCTCGATGAGAACATCTATGCTTTCGGGGCATTGCAAGAGTGTTTCGATAGTTGCTAACTCAGCTGCGTATGGTTCCACATGAACCCCTCTCCCGATCGCCCAGTTCATATCTCTAGCAACGAAGGTACGGCGAGTCATCGCATTAAGCAACGGCACCATGGACTTACGTGTAACAACTGGCTGGAAGGCATTGAGAGCTTCCTGGTATGGAGCCGTATCGACGCCAAGTTCGCGCAGGTCCGCAAGGCGCTGATCAAAGCCCCTGCGTTCCTGCAAATCGAGCACCACCCAATTAACATCTTCCAAGCTGCGTGCTCTGCCAAGATGATCCTCATAGCTGCGTGTATCGACGCCTCGTTTTGCAGCCTCAGTCATCAGGACCTCAGCTTCTTTGAGCCTGCTATCCTTGATCGCGCTCGTTTGAGCGTGTCGCCAAATTGCATACGCGCATACGAGCACCAACGATTCCACCAGACTCACCGCTCCGCTGGCACACAGCAATTGTAAATGCGTTGAAGAGAGCGCTTTATAGCTCCCGAACAGCTCAAGCACTGCGAAATCTCCCGCTGTCAGGGCCAGCAAAGTAACCGGAGCCAAAGAAATAAGCAACGAGAATGTAACAGCATAGTCGTTGAAATCCGATTTTTGCTTCTTCGAAAGAAAGTGCGCGATCGCAACGTGAATCGCAATTACCAAAAGCCATGACAGAGCGAGGCAGACAGGTTGCGCGACGGCCGAGGAGATTGCTATCACCCACGCTGAGGGAGTGCCGCCCGCAATTTTTATGCCCCACACTGCCGGTGCCAGAGCCAGGACCAGGTTACCACCGAGAAAACCGAATAGCCATACACCGAATGCAGCGAATAATGCCTTGAAGATTGAATGGTTGCTTTCTGGGACAGTCATGTTGCGTTCACGTCTGAGAACCCTTACAGTTCCAATCTATAATGCATCAATTAGTTCCGGGCGACTTTCAGACACTTAAACAACTGTTTCCGTTTGCTCAAGTCTGCACCGAGAGCGGTGGCGTTGATAAGAATCTGAAAAACTACGCACGCCACGTGGCGCAGCTCTCTTATATTGCCTAGTAGCACCGGGGCTTAAAGGAGGAGTCCCGAGGTGGGTGAAACCACGTTCGAGACTCCAAAGGAAACGCCGGACAGGAACCGAGCCTTCCGAATGCCGCATGACGAGCAGGTTTCCCTGCATCAAACATGCGACATCGAAGGCCCGGTCCTATCACGG
>JAJPJO010000294.1 GCA_021324135.1 Pseudomonadota bacterium | reverse complement strand
TTTCGTTCTTGTACGCGAAGTCAGCGCTCGATGTCATGTCGGGCATAAGAACAGAGATTTCATCACTCAGAAATCCGGCTGTCCTGAGCCTTTCAACCGTTCGCTCCGTTTGACTCAGGTCTGAAGCTAATCCTATTACTGCTTTGGCCATGGTTTTTCCCCTCCATTCAATCGAACCCCACTGCTTTATTGAGTGCTCGATTTCGGTTTGCTCTTCGTGCGTAGCATTCCTGCTCGAGCACGATGCTAAATTCGCTTCGACGTCCTGCACTCCTGTTTTGAACAACAGAGGGCAAGTGGAAGCTTGCCCTCTGTGTCCGGGGGGGTCACTCTTGTGAGCCTTCGGCAACACGAGGTTGTATCTGAAAACAAGCGTTGCGTCTTGAGTCAGATGAATTTGGTTCCGTCCCGGTCCGTGCGTTCTAAAAGCAAATGTGCGCACCAGACGCGATCCGATCTGGTTAGTGAGCAGGCGCTGGAGCCGCCGGAGCTGCTATGGGAGCTGTTTGAGCCGGTGGCGGCGCGGCGCTCGGAGCGGCAGGGCCCGGATACGGTGCCGCTGCGCTCTGTCCTGTGCCGTGCGGTACGCCTATGTCGACTTGAATATTGTCGTCGCCATTGCGTTTGACATCGACTAACGTTTTGCTTCCGCTCTGGATCTTGACCATGCTGTCACCAGGTGCGCTACTGCAAGCGCTCAAAATGGATCCGGCGAACAAGACGAAAACGACTAGCTGCAAAGGTTTTGAAGGTTGAGGAAATGCCGGCCTGATGTGGCTCTCATCATTTCTTCGCATAGTTGCGCCTCCCTGTCTCACCTTCAAATAACATACTCACAAAGTACTTCTAGCTCGAAGCCCAGCTTCCAGTGCTGGTTCTAACGGAGCGCCTTACATTTGTAAAAGAAAGGGCAGGGATTCGCAATTAGCCGGACAGGAGAGCCGGCGACTGGACAATCTGCTCAGGCAGCCTGGACAGGCGCCCCGACGGCACCTTCCTTCTTGCGGCGCTTGCTAAGTTTATCTAAATAGATATAAAACACCGGCGTTATATAAAGCGTCACGAATTGCGAAACCAGCAGTCCACCGACTACCGTCAAGCCCAGCGGCTGCCGAGCTTCAGCACCAGGACCGATGCCGACGGCAATTGGAATGGCACCCATTAGAGCGGCGAGCGTAGTCATCATGATCGGGCGAAAACGAATCAGGCAAGCCTCGAAGATTGACTGCTCGGCTGATTCTTCTTTAGATCGCGCCGATTCGAGCGCGAAATCGATCATCATGATGGCGTTTTTCTTAACAATGCCGATCAGCATGATCATGCCGAGCATCCCGTAGATATCGAGCGCATGATTGGTGAGCAAGAGCGTGATCAGGGCGCCCAACCCGGCGGAGGGCAGTCCTGACAAGATGGTGATCGGATGAATGAAGCTTTCGTAAAGAACGCCCAGCACCATGTAAATCACGACCACCGCGATCACCAGAAGAATCCACAGGTGCTGAAAGGACTCTTCAAAAGCTGCTGCTGTTCCCTGGAAAGCAGTTGTCACCGAAGGTGGTACCACTGTTTTGGCAATATCCTCAACTTGATTGACGACTGTTCCTAAGGACTGGCCGGGCTTGAGGTTAAACGACAGGGTCACGGACGGGAACTGGCCCTGGTGGTTTACAATCACCAGCCCGCTGCCGACGGTAATATTGGCGATCGTATCCATCGGCACCAGTTGCCCGGAAGAGGAGCGCACATAGAGGTCGCCAATGGCGTTCGGTCCCCTGTAATAGAATGGTGCCACTTCGATAATCACCCAGTTCTGATTGGTATCGGTGTACATCGTTGAAATCTGGCGCGCGGCATAGGCTGAGTTCAACGCATCTTCCACCTGCGACATGCTCAAACCAAGCTCCGACATTTTGTCGCGATTGATCTGAATGTGTATTTCAGGATTGTTCAACTCCAGATCGCTTGCCACATCAATGACGCCCGGTATTGTTTTGAGGCGGGCTCTCATGTCCTCGGAAGCTTTGTAGAGCGCCTGCGTGTCAGGGCTGGAGAGAGTGTACTGATACAAGCTCTTCGAGGGGCGCCCGCCGATCGTCAAGCTGGGAGGGTTTTGCAGATATGAATTGATGCCGACGACGCCGGATAACTTCACGGACAGCTCGTCGATAACCTGGGCCACGCCAAGAGGCCTTTTATCTTTCGGCTTCAGGACGATCAGCAAACGCCCCTGGTTGAGAGTCAGGTTGGGACTGCCGTTACCGACGCCGATGCTGGACATGACCGACTGAACGTTGGGATCGTTCATAACAATTTGGGAGAGCTGATCGTGGCATTTGACCATTTCGATGAATGAGATGCCCGGCTGTCCTTCGGTCATGCAAACGATTTGCGATGTATCCTCATCCGGCATAAATCCCTTTGGAATGATCATGAACAACCAGCCAGTGACGATCATCATCACAAGGGAGAGAAGCATAACCATGGGCTTCATTCGCAAAGCCACTCCGAGACTGCTTTTGTACCAGTCGAGCAACACGTCGAATGCACGCTCCGAGGCATTCTTCCTGCTCACGTGCACCATGATTGTATGCGTGGGAGTCGGATCGTCTCCGCTGAACTGCGCTGAGGAGTGATTGGGTGTGCCCGGCTCCTCCGGCACCCGTTTGACAGCTTTATGCTTGAGCAATTTACTGCACAACATGGGTGAGAAAGACAATGAGATGAAACCGGAAATCAAAATGGCGACGCTGATCGTCACAGCAAACTCATTGAAGAGCTTGCCCACAACCCCCGGCAGGAATAAAACCGGAATAAAGACCGCCACCAGGGACAGTGTCATCGAGACGATGGTGAAGCCGATTTCGCGGGACCCGTCCATGGCAGCCTGCATGGGCGGTTTGCCCATCTCCATGTGGCGAACGATATTTTCCAGCATGACGATGGCATCATCGACCACGAAACCGACCGAAAGAGACAGAGCCATCAAGGTCAGGTTGTTCAAGCTGAACCCGAGCAGCTTCATGACCGCAAATGTACCGACGATGGAAACCGGCAAGGCCAGGCTGGGAATGGCTGTAGCCGATGGGTTGCCCAGGAAGAGGAAGATGATCAATACAACCAGGGCGACGGTGAGGATGAGGGTGAACTGCACGTCGTCGACGGAATCCCGGATGGTTTGAGACTGGTCATACAAGACCGAGAGTTTGACATTTGCCGGCAAATGCGATCGAAAGCTCGGCATGAGACTCTTGATGCTGTCCACCACCTGAATCGTGTTTGCACCCGGCTGCCGCAAAATCGCCAGGATCACGGCTGGGGTGCGATTGTACGTTCCGGATAGTTTGTCATTCTGGACGCTGTCAATCACGTTTGCAACTTGATTGAGCCTGATCGGCACACCATTCTTGGTGGCGATCACAATCGGGCGATAAGCATCGGCATTCAACAATTGGCCGTTGGATTGGATAGTGAAAGCCTGGGTTCTGCCCCACATGGTTCCGGTCGGCTGGTTCTGGTTGGCGTTATTGACCGCCGCCATGACGTCGTTTATCCCCAGACCATAAGCCGCCATGCGCTTCGGATCGACTTGAACGCGCACGGCATACTGCTGCGAGCCGTTCACCTGCACCTGCGCCACACCGGTAACCCGCGAGATGCGCTGACCGATGATCGTCTCAGCGTAGTAGTCGACGGCATACAGAGGCAGCGAATCGGAGCTGACCACCAGGTATAAAACCGGTTGCATGGCCGGGTTCACCTTAGTGAAAGTCGGCGGCGTCGGCATCTGCGGCGGCAGTTGTTTGGAGGCGGCAGTGATCGCCGCTTGCACATCCAGGGAAGCGCCGTCCATGTTCCGCGACGGTTCGAACTGCAGTGTAATTTGCGACTGACCCAGAGTGCTGCTCGAGGTCATTTGATCCAGACCGGCGATGGTGGCGAACTGCTTCTCCAGAGGAATGGAAACCGCCGAAGCCATCGTTTCAGCCGATGCGCCCGGCAATGATGTCGTCACCTGAATGGTCGGGAAATCGACGTTGGGAAGATTGCTGATTGGCAATTGCGTGTAGCCGATGCCGCCGAAGAGCATGATGGCAATCATCACCAGGGTCGTCATCACCGGTCTTGAAATAAATAGTCTGCCGATCTCCATTACGGATACCTCTCAGTCGACCGGGGTCGTCGAGCCAGAAACCAGGCTTTCAAACGCTCCAGATAAATATAGAAAACCGGCGTGATATAGAGTGTCACCACCTGTGATACCAGCAGTCCACCGACGATCGTCAGACCGAGAGGTTGACGCGTATCGGCACCCTGCCCGATAGCCAGTGCGATAGGCAGGCTGCCCATGATGGCAGCCAGGGTGGTCATCATGATCGGGCGGAAGCGCACCAGGCAAGCCTCGAAGATAGCCTCCTCCGGCTCCTGCTCACCGCGGCGCTGCACTTCCAATGCGAAGTCAATCATCATGATGGCATTCTTTTTGACGATGCCGATCAGCATGATCAACCCCAGGAAACCGTACAAATCGAGATCGCGATGAAAGAGAAGCAGGATAAGCAGCCCGCCCAAACCGGCAGAGGGCAATCCGGCCAGGATTGTAATCGGATGCAGGTAGCTCTCGTACAAAATACCGAGCACGATATAAATGACCAGAACGGCGAGCACCAGAAGCAGACCAAGGCTCTGGGTCGAACTTTCAAACATCTGGGCGTTGCCCTGAAAACTGAATGTCACATCCGGCGGCACGGTTTTCGCCGCCAGCTCCTTAATCTCGCTTACCGCGGAGCTCAAAGACACACCCGGAGCCAGGTTAAATGAAAGAGTCACCGAGGGAAACTGTCCCTGGTGAGTAATCAACATCGGGCCGGAACCGGGCTTGACCGAAGCTACGGCATTGAGCGGCACAAGATCGCCGTTGCTCGAGCGGATGCGCAAGAGCGACAGCATGGTAGGGTCGCGATAGAACTCAGGCTCCACCTCGAGAATCACCCAGTACTGATTGTTGGGTGTGTAAATCGTCGATATTTGCCGTTGCGAGTATGCCGAGCCGAGAGCATCTTGCAATTGATTGACGGTGATGCCCAGATGGGCCAGCTTATCGCGGTCCATTTCGATATCCAGCTCCGGATTTTTGATCTGCAGCTCGCTCGTCACATCGACCAGCCCCGGCAGTGTCTTCATTCGCTCTTCCAGATCTTTCGACGCCTGATAAAGCCGCTGCAAGTCACTTCCGGAAAGCCCGACTTGATAAAGCGATTTGGTCATGTTGCCGCCAATCCTGATTGAGGGCGGATTTTGCAAGAACAGTTTGATGCCTGGGATTTTAGCGGTCTTCTTGCGAATTTCAGCAATCACCTGATCGGCAGTCTCTTTGCGGTCTTTGCCCATCGGCTTCAGGAAAAGCATGATTCTGCCTTGATTGGCGCTCGTCGTCGGACCGCCGCCGCCGACACTGGACATGAAGCTGCGCACATTGGGATCCTTAGCGATGATTCTGGCCACTTTCTGCTGATGCATGACCATTTCGTCAAATGAAATGCCCTCCACAGCCTGAGTGTTGCCCATGATCTGACCGGTGTCCTCAGTGGGCAAGAAACCTTTCGGCATCACCATGAGCAGTGCCATGGACAAAACAAGCATGCACACGAATGTGACCACGACTAAATCTTTATGTCGCAGGGCCATCCTCAAGGTCGTGCTGTAAAAGTTGATCAGGTGCTTTATGCACCAGTCGGACAGGCGGGGCGCCCAGCCTTTCGTCTCCTCCGTGCGCAGGAATCGGGAGCAAAGCATAGGCGTGAGGCTCAAGGCGACAAAGCCCGATATGAGAATAGAGCAGCTCATGGTAGCGCCGAATTGGAAGAACAACCGGCCGATGATGCCGCCCAGGAAAAGAATGGGGATGAACACCGCCACCAGGGACAGTGTCATCGACACGATGGTGAAGCCCACTTCCTGCGAGCCGTGCAAAGCCGCCATCAAAGGCGGTTCGCCCATCTTCAGGTGCCGGTATATATTTTCTAAAACGACGATGGCATCGTCGATCACGAAGCCAACCGACAAAGTCAGGGCCATGAGCGAGATGTTGTTTATCGTAAATCCCATGATCTTCATGGCCGCAAAAGTGCCGACTACCGAAATCGGCAGAGTGGCGGCTGCGATCAATGTAGTCGAGACGTTTCCCAGGAACAAGAAGATGACCAGAACGACAAGCAGTATTGTCAGCAGTAAAGTAGTTTTCACATCGGAGACTGATTTTTTGATCGTGATCGATCGATCGAACATGATATTGAGTTGCATCGAGGGCGGCAAAATCGACTGAAATTGCGGCAGGAGATCGTATATCTGCCTGGTAATCTCGATTGTGTTGCTGTTCGGCTGCCGCTGCACCGCCAGTACTACCGCACGTTTATTCGAATACCAGGTGGCCACCTTGTCGGTCTGGACGCTGTCGATCACCGTGCCTATATCCTGGATGCGCACGGGAGCGCCATTTTTATAAGCGACAATCACAGGGCGGAAACTCTGAGCGTTGAACAATTGTCCGTTCGCCTTGATGTTGAATGCGGTTTGTCGACCGTATAAAGTACCGGTCGGCAAATTGACGTTCGCGTTTCGAATCGCCGTCGCCACCTCATCGATACCAATGTTGTAGGCAGCCAATTTCCGGGGATCGACTTGCACGTGCGGTGCATAAATCTGCGATCCGAAAACTTGCACTTGAGCGACGCCGTCGATCATCGAAATACGCGGCGCCAGAATGTTCTCAGCATACTCATCCACTTCATACATCGGTTTGGAATCGGAGTTGAGCGCGATGAAGAGAATCGGCATGTCGGCCGGATTGGCCTTTCTGATCGTCGGCAGAGTCGGCATCGAGCTTGGTAAAAACGGACGAGCGGCGATAATTGCCGCCTGTACGTCCTCGGCGGCGCCGTCGATATCACGGCTGAGATCGAACTGCATGGTCACTTGCGTTTGCCCGGTCTGGCTCGTCGAGTTCATATTGTCGAGCCCGGCTATGGCAGTGAATTGCTTCTCCAGAGGCGTGGCCACAGCCGAGGCCATCGTCTCCGGCGAGGCTCCTGGAAGAGTGGCGGTCACTGATATAGTCGGGAAATCGACGGAGGGCAGGTCGGCAACCGGCAACGAGACATAGGCTATGGCGCCGAAAAGGACGAGCGCACACATGACCAGCGTCGTCATCACCGGGCGCAAGACGAATATTCGCGATACGTTCATCTCTGCTTACCAGGCTGCAGGGGAGCGCCGCCGCGGCTGCCTCCGCCACCAAATGCGCCACCGCGCATGCCTCTGCCCCCAGTTCTTGCAAAGCCACCGCCTGTAGCACCACCGGTGTACGGATCATCAATGCGTGATCCGGGACTGCCTGTGCCTGTTACCCTGACGTCAGTTTGACTTCCGGGCGACTCGCTGCCGGTAACCCGATGATCGATTCCACCGGATGCTTGACCAAAAGAAGCGTTTTCATCACCTTGCACGGGACCGTAGGTGCCTCTCGAGCTGTCGGCAGGATTCATGGGATCACCGCCGCCGGTTCCCGGACCACCGATACCGGGAACGTAATTCGTGGACAAGCCGGATGTCGAGCCGCTGTCGGAGCCGCCGGCGCCCGGCGGCAAGCCGTTTGCTCCCACACCGGAGCTATCCTGATTGAGCGTGTCGCCCGCACCACCCGCGCCACCGGCGCCACCACCGCCACGGCGCCGTCCGCCGGCAGCGGCTCCATTTTGACTGACGACCTGTACTTTCGCTCCGGGCTTCAGGCTCATGATGCCATCGGTGACGATCACTTCTCCGGGCTTGATGCCCTGGCTGACGGCCGCGATGCCCCGGCGCGTGCGCAACACCTTAATGGGGCGCAACTCGACTGTGTTGTTTTGGGCGACGACATATACCGATTGTCCGTTTTGCGTGTTTTGCACGGCTTGCGATGGTATGCAGACCGAAGGCGTATTAGACGGCATGTCGACGATCACATCGACATATTGCCCCGTATAAAGACGATTTTCCTTATTGGCGAGCGTAGCCCGCATCATGATCGTCCCGGTCGTCGTGTTGATCGTATGCTCGAGAAATGAAACATCGCCCACAAACGATTCGTTTCTGATTCCCTCGACACGCACGGTTGTTTTCAAAGTGCCGTTCGCTTTACTCTGGCGCAACTCATCGAGATATTCTTCCGGCACGGTGAAGTTAACGTAGATTGGTTGAACCTGGTCGATTGTCACAAGTGGAACGTTGTTGTTGCTGTTGGCTGAAACCACATTGCCCTGGTAAACGTTCAAGCTGCTGGTGCGCCCGTCGATTGGCGATCTGATCTGGGTGAAGCCGAGCTGAATTCTGGCATTGTCGACGGCTGCTTGATCGGCCTCCACGGTTCCCCTGGCTGTTTCAATGGCGGCGCGATCCGCCTCGACTGCGGCCTGGGCATTGGCTACCTGGCTGCTTGATGCTTGCACTGTAGCCTGAGCAGCCAGAGCGTTAGTGCGCATCTGATCGCGCTGCTCGTTGGAAACCGCACCTTGATTCGCTAAATCGGTATACCTGCTCATCTCGGTATTGGCATATTTCTGCTGAACGACATCGCGATTCAAATTGGCTTTCATCGTGTTGATCTGAGCTTCATCCTTGGCCAGATTCGCCTGCGCTTGCTTCATCATGGCCTTGTCTTTGTTCAGAGTTCCCAACGCCTGATCCAGTGCCGCTTTATACGGTCGAGGATCGATTTGAAAAAGCAATTGCCCTTTCTTGACCAGGTCACCCTGTTTGAAATAAACATTGACGAGCTGCCCGCCGACCTGAGGCGTGACGTTGACTACCGAGTAAGGCAAGACGTTGCCAATCGTGTGGATCTCGATTGGCAAGCTTCCTGCATATGCCGTCGCCACCTCAACCGGAACCGGGCGATCTTTGCCTTCCTTCTGCGCCTGGCTGTCTTTGCCCTTGATCAATTGCGGCAGGTAAAATGCCATAGCCGAGAAGGCAAGGCAAATCAGCAGGATGACGATCATTTTCGGCAAACGCTTCATGATGCCACGCCCGGGCTTATCGACCGCCTCGTGTCTCTCTACCTTATGTTCCTGCACAGCCGGCTCCATGTGCCCCGTTCTTCCATCGATCATATAGTCTTTCATACTCGAATGTACCTGTTCAATCCAAATATCGCGTCTCGACTGCAAGCCTCTGGGTTCGATCCATCTTATGCGGCCCTGTAACAGTACTTGACGAAAGTGCAGGCGGATTGGTTCATTTTATTTTGATTAACTTTGATTAATCTAAGACCCAAAACCCAAATCGCACCTACACAGCTATCCCGATCGTCAGCTATGCTGACAATTATGAGTCCTGATCAAAATCAACCGTTTAGGCAGCGATGCAAGGTTGAAGAAGTGAGCAAAAAATGACAAGCGCTGAGGCGGGAAAAGATGGCAATAATTCATCCGAGCGAACAACCGGCTTGCCAATGCCGGAAATTCTCTCGCACAGTGCCGGTTTCCTGCTCAATCGCGCCGGCCGCATCATGCGCACGCGCGCCTCGGAGTCTTTGCAGCCCTTCGGATTGACACTTCAAGAGCTGGGCGTTATGCGGATCCTGGAGGATCAGGGCTCGCTGTCTCAGCAGCACCTCTGTGCCGCCCACCATATCGATCGCACCACCATGGTTAAATTGATCGACAGCCTGGAAGAGCGGGAGCTGGTCTATCGCGGCACCAATCCCAGCGACCGGCGCAGCTATCAAGTTTCTCTGACCCCAAAGGGCCACAAGACATTGCGTCAGGCCGCCCGCCGGGTGAAGAAAGTTCAGGACGAATTCCTCGCTCCGCTTTCTGATGGCGAGTGGCAAAGCATGCGCCAGAGCTTGCTGAAACTGATCACCCATCACAAGGAAGACACGATCTGATCGAGAAATTCCCTGGCACTGAGAATAATCACAGATGCGCATATAACTAAAACTGCCGCCCTCGAGAGCGGCAGTAATCTTACTGGTTCAAGTCAGAATGTTTGTGCTGATAGAAAATCGCGTCGCTCCGGAGCATTCCCGACTAAATCTTGAAGTACGGAGTTTCGATCACCTTATCCAGCCACAAGACCTGAATTTGATACTCGCCAGGTCCGACGGCCACTTGCGGCGCCACGACGGCACCATCAAGGTTTGTTTTGCGCGAGAAAACGACACCACGCTCGTTCTCGACAATGCGCACTTCCACATCGGGCATGCCATTATCGGTGGTGTCTTTCGCTTGCAGGAGCAAGCGCAACTGATTCTTATCCACGAGCCAACCGAGGTTGACTTGAATTTTCGTTTCATCAGTCTCTTTCTCGAAGGTTCCCAACGAGACGAGCTGGCTGCTTACGCCGCGCATCGCACCGGCTGGAACCATCGGTCGCCATTCCATGCCGAGCAGCATGTCCTGCCAGGCGGCGATGGCGGCATCGCGGGTAGTGCCGACCAGATCCTTGAGTTTGAGCACTGCTTTCTCGGTAGCAGTAACGGCTTCACCCAGCATTTTGCCGGTGACCCGGTTGAGAATCGCCTCATCACGTGATGAAAGCTTGGTGTGCTTGGAAGCATTCCACATAGCCCGGTCGAAGGTTGGATTCTCGCCCGGCAGTGGCATGCTCTCGAAGTTCTCGCGGCAGAACTTCTCGAACGCCGAAGAGCACTCGCGTTCGTCTTCGATCTTCATTACTTTTGCCAGTTTTTTCTTAAGAGTAGTCATCGCCGTCTCCTAGATCCTTGCTCCGTCTACATCGAACTTGGCTTTGAATGCCTTCAGCGTGCGGACGATTTTCTTATCGATGGTATCTATACTCTTCGCTTCCATTTTTAGACACTCAATCAAATCTTCTCGCTTATATCCCTCGACATACTTCAAAATGAAGCAGGTGCGGTGTATTCCGGGCGGCAGCTCCTGGAGGATTTGCTCGATCAGATCATTAATTAATGCTCGTGCTTCCGGTTCGGCTTCCGATTGCGTGGAGACTATGCTGTATTCCCAGCCAATCACGTCCTCAGCGGTGCGCCCATCCTCCTCGTCGAACATCGAATCTAATGATGTGGTTCGATACTGACTGGTAGTCGATGGTCTTTCATCGAACGACTTGCCCGGGGTCATCGTTTTCACCGTCATGATGCTGCCGTCGACCGATCGCTGCGATGTCGAGGAGACCTTGACCTCGACGACTTCCTCAGGCTCTTCGTTCTTCTCGTTCCGGCGCTTCAGCTTGACCTTGTGGTAGCGCTCCAGGTTCTGCGCAATCGCCTTGTTGCAAGCTCCCAGACAGTAGAGCGCCAGGTTGGCGTCGGGATGGCTGGGGTCGAAGTGCTGGCTCACCATAACCAGGGCGTTTTGCAATATATCCTCTATATCCTCGTCCGTGGAAAGCCGGGCGCGCGAGCGGATATAGCGCATCATTCTTTGAGGGGTGAACTCCATCTCCCCCTTCAGAAATGCTCTGCTTTCCTTCTGATTCATACCGGTTTCAACAGTACCAACGCGTCATGTGCCTTTAGAACTATATATGATTCACGCGATTCCTTGCCAACGCCCAGATAAATCGAATCGGCAGAACGTTAGTAAATTGTAAGCGAAAGCCCTGCTTACGGCAAAATAAGACATTCCAGCTGGTTTCCCTATACATTTGGTTGATGAACACACGAGATCATCACCATTGTCAGCTATTCTTTGGGCGATGGAATCACTATTAGTATTGATTGTCAACCTTGCCCTGGGACTCGCGGAAGGCGGGTCGCCCGCAGTTGCTGCCCCTCCTGCCGTTTCTCTCCAGGAAAGCCCGGCGGCATCGACCCTCCTAGCTGCAGGTGGCACAAGCTCTTCGGGCGGCTCGGCCAGCACTCAGCCCAGATCGTCGCAATCACTAAAATCGGCACCATCAGGACCGCAATACGGAATCGCCAATCCTGGACGAACGGCACAGCCCCAGAGTCAGGCTCCCCCAGCCGGACAAATCACTCAGCCGGCCCCGCCGGCCGTCCCGGCAGTTCCTCTGACACCAGGACGCGAGGGCATTCCCTCCCCGACTGATGTGAACCAGTCAGGCGCAGGCGCGATGAGTGGCGGCGGAGCGGCAGCCAATAGCGAAACGACCGCAAATACGGCCCAGCAACCGGTCTCACCTCTGGAGCAGCGAGGCCCGGTCGAGAATATTGACAACATCAGCCCATCGGCGCCATCTGAAGAGCAACAGCCGATCGCCTCGGGCGTCATTCAGTACGAGGAGCGCTTACCGCCGGACAACCTCAAAGCGACCCTGACTATATTCGACGCCCTTGACGAGGCTCTGGTGAAAAGCCCCCGCGGTGCGGCGATTAGAGCCTTGCTGCCGGTTTCAACATCGGCATTTGCTCGGGCCACCGAGCAGACCCCTGCTTCATTCAATTACGACAACGGCGTCTGGTCCGAGCAAACCAGACGCATGGGCGTGGCAACCAACTTCGAGCCGCCCTGGAAAGTATTCATGCGGCTGGCTACGGCCAAGTACACCGTACAACAGCAGAAAATCGACTGCCTGACTCAGTTGTGGCAGCTCCGATCCGATGTTCGCAGCGCCTATACAGAAGTAGTGATCGCCCAGGAATCACTTGAAACCCAAAACAGCCTTTGGGATCTGGCTCATAGGCTGAGAGTGGTTTCTGAAAAGCGCTTTCAAGCCGGGGACGTGCCCGAGCTTGACGTATTGAAATCTCGCCTGGCCGAGTCGCAAGCTGATGTCGACCGGCGCGTCGGCTTCCGCCGGGTGGTTCGGGCCAAACAGCAGCTCAACATCATCTTAGGAAGGAACGCTTATCATGCTCTCGTGGTGCCGCGCTTGCCCTCGTTCTTGACGGCGCAAACGCGAGCCAACGCGCTCCAGTACAAAGATCCGCTCATGCCTGAGTTCAACCGCCCCGTGCCGCCGCTTCAACACTTCACGGACATCGCCATGCAAAATCGCTACGAGATCAAGAGTCTGGAGAAACAGATTGCCGTAGCCAAAGCGCAACTGAGATACACCGTGGGCAATGCATTTCCCAACATTCCATTCTGGTACGGAGCTTCGCGAACCGGCAACCCGAGCGCCGGTCCGAAGTTGAATGCCTTCTATGTCGGCTTCAATATTCAATCCAACCTGACCAATTTCAACCAGGGCGACCTGGCTTTGTACAAAACGACCGTGCGGCAACTGCAGTATCAACTCAATTCGCAGCGCAACCAGGTGGCAAGCGATGTATCCTCAGCTTACAACAACTTGCTTGCCGCCAGACATAAGATGAGGACGTATGAGGAACACGTGCTGGCTGACTCGGCGGAGGTCGCACGCCTGGCTCGGCGCAGCTATGAGGTAGGTCAATCCGACATCACCTCGACAATTCAAGCGATGCAAAACAACGTTCAAATCCGCATGGGTTACCTCGATGCCATCACCAATTATCAGGGCGCCTTCACGGATCTGGAACGCTCGTGCGGCACGCCTTTGCTCAGTGCCGATGATTGGTAAGATGTATGGACTTCCTCTGGCTAGCGATGCTCAATCTAGCTCTCAGCGTCGAGGGACAGACCATCGCACCACAGGCGGTGCAGGCAGCGGCGTCCAACTCGCATCATGCCCTCAGGCGTCCCCTGAAATTAATCAGGGAGGAAACCGGCGAAGCAATCGTCACCACGGGTAATGGCAACGGTTTGGAGAGCGAGGGAAAAAACGACCATGGCTCAATTGCCGCTGCCCAACCAGTGTCTGCAGCCGCACAACAAGCATCCGGCTCGCCGCCGGCTGACTCAGCGATGAGCGCCAATGCCCCAGGCCCTGCTTCTCTTTCCAAAGAAGCCTCTTCATCCGCGGACAATCGCCCAAATGTCTCGCCGCTCGAGCAAAAGGGACCGGTAGAGAACATTGATAACATCAGTCCCTCGGCCACATCCGAGGAGCAGCAGCCACCGGTCTCAGGCGTCATCAGGTATGAGGAACGGCAACAGTCGGATTCCTTAAAGCCGACATTGACTATATTCGACGCCCTCGATGAAGCGTTGGTTCGCAGCCCACGCGGTGCGGCGATTCGCGCTCTTTTGCCTGAGGCGACGGCGGCTTATGCCCGAGCTACTCAGCAAACGCCGGCGGGCTTCAATTATGACAATGGTGTTTGGGCTGAATTCACTCGCCGCATGGGTGTGACGACACAATTCGAAGGGCCGTGGAATGTTGTTTTTCGTTTGATCACTGCTAAATATACCGTTCAACAACAAAAGGTGGACTGCCTGAGCCAGCTCTGGCAGCTGCGCTCACAAGTGCGCTCCGCTTACACGGAAGTGGTCGTAGCCCAGGAATCGCTTGAGACGCAGAACGATCTATGGGACCTGTCCAGGAGGTTGCGCCTTGTTTCGGAGAAACGCTTTCAAGCCGGAGACGTCCCCGAGCTCGATTTGCTGAAGGCGCGCACGGCAGAGGCCCAAGCCGACATCGATCGGGCGGTTGCTTTTCGGCGCGTGGTGCGGGCCAAGCAGCAGTTGAATGTCATTCTCGGCCGCCCTTCCGAGCATGTACTGGTGGTGCCCAGGTTGCCATCGTTCCTGGCCCTCAAATCGACACGAAGAGCGGCACTGCAAGCCCGCAATCCGCTCATGCCGGAGTTCGCCAAGCCCGTCCCCCAACTCGACTATTATATGGATCTGGGCTTGCAAAATCGCTATGAGATCAAGAGCCTGGATCGCCAGATTGCTGTGGCAAAGTCCCAGTTCAGATACACACTCGGCACCGTTTTTCCCAACCTGCCATTCTGGTATGGAGCCTCCCGCAGCGGCAACGTGCCGGTTGGACCAAAACTGAACGCGTTCTACGTCGGCTTTAACATTCCAAGCCAACTGTCGGACTTCAACCAGGGCGATCTCTCCTTATACAAAGCCACCATTCGCCAGCTCGAATACCAGCTCGCCTCGCAGCGCAATCAGGTGCAGTCCGATGTCTCATCAGCTTACAATAATTTGCTTTCGGCTCGGCAAAAAATGCGGATTTACGAGCAACACGTACTGGCCGATTCCGAGGAAGTGGCGCGCCTGGCACGACGCAGCTATGAAGTCGGGCAGTCGGACATAACTTCTACCATTCAAGCCATGCAGAACAATGTTCAAATTCGGCTATCCTACCTCGATGCCATAACGAACTATACAGGCGCCCTCACCGATCTCGAGCGTTCGTGCGGTCTGCCGCTTCTTAGCGCCGACGAGTGGGATTAGCGCCGGCGGCAAACTCGCTGCTCGATGTTTCGATTGAATGAGATAATGGATGTGCTTCAATCTCAGGAATGATGTTCACGCGATTCATATGTAGTCTTTTTATGGCGCTGGCAATCATGTCAATGCTCCCTGCTCGAGCATCCACGTGGCTTCAGCGCGGCATGCAGGAGTATCGGCGCGGCGATTACGCGAGCGCAGCCAGGACTTTTCGGCAAGCCGCCCAGGCAGATCCAAACAATGATCTGGCCCACTATCACCTGGCCAATTCACTTTTGAAAACCGGCAACCGCAGCGAGGCGATGAAAGAATATCAGCGCGCCTACGCCCTTTCCGGGTCGAATGAGATGACCGCCAATTGCAAAAGAGTGCTCGATTTGTATCACGTCAATCTTCCCGACGTGCAAACCAGGAGCTCGCGAGCCACCAGCGCAGTGAATGCATTGACGCCCTATACGACCAGATCGCTCGATGAGCTGAATGAGATGGCCAGGCGAAAAACCGCCGGCAGAAGAGAGATGGAAAGCCATCAAGGTGGTCCTGATGTGTTTAAGGAAACGCCTGAGAACTCGGGTTTATTGAAAGAGGATTGGGACCGCTGGATTCAAAATTTCAGACTCGAGTTCAACACCGATCTGTTCAGAGAATTGCGCGCCCGAGCGATCAGGCGTCCATCAGGACATATAAATGTAGTCTTTAGCGTCGACGATCGCGGCCGGCTTCGCTCACGCATTCTGCGCAGCGATGCTAACGAAAATTTCAACGAGAGTGTGCTTGCCAGCACGCGGCACCTGGATCAAAGCCGATGCTTGCGCTTTCCGCACGATTCGAAGATTCACGGCTTCAATTTCTCGATGGGCTGGGATTACGGCTCACCAAAACCGATGAGCCGCGAGGAAGTGATTGCCCTCTTGCGCAGCCGGAACGGAAGCGCCAATTTGATCAATCCTTCAGGCGTTCAAGCCTCAGCCGGACGACTGAATGCAACAGGCACGGGTGCGACTCTCTCAGCCCAGGACGTTGCCGGCAGCCTGCAAAGCAACCGCGTCGGATCGTCATTGAGCGCCGGGCAAGCCGGGGGATTGGCTCTGCCTTCATTCCAAACCAACGTCTCGGCACAGCTTCTGCCTAAGAAGAAGCCGGTCGAGCTCAAGGCTGAGGCCGGATTGATCGAGACCGGCAAAAAGAAAAGCAAGCACAAATGATTTCACCACGGGCGGTGCGATCTAGAACTCGCGCTTGCGGCCGTCGAGCACTCGGCAGTGAGGCAGTTGCGCGGCAATGCGAGTCAAGCTCGCGGTCGAAAGCTGCGGGCAGCGCTCGATCCGCAATGTGGTGAGGTGTTTCAATCTGCTCAGCTTCGCCAGCTGATCGTTGGCAAGCTCGGTCTCGCTCAGATTCAGATAATGAAGATTCTTCATTTGCAGGAGTGCTTCGATCAAATCATCGCTTGCCTCAACTCCGCGCGCCTCGAGTTCCTCCAGATTGCTCAGCTCTGCGAGATTTTTCACTCCCTTCTTCGACAACTTCAGACCGGTAAGATAGAGCGAGCGCAGGTTCGGCAATTGTTTGAGATAAACGAAGCCATCACCCTGTACACGGGTGCCGCCCAGATCGATGAAAACGAGCGCCTTGAAATTCTCCAGGGCCTTCAGGTCTTCATCGCCGATTGGAGCGGCATTGACGGAGAGGACGCGCAAGTTCGGCAGGGCTTCAAGCGGCTTGATACCGCCTGCGGTGAGGAGCGGGTTATCTCCAATATAAAGGACGCGCAGGGTTTTGATCTTCGCCAGCTTCGCTATTCCCTCGTCTGTGAGCTTGGTGGCATCGAGGCGCAGAGACTCGAGAGGTAAATCCGTTATGTAATCAATGCCATCATTCGTGACATCGGAACCGACGAGATCGAGTTTCTTCGTCTTCGGATCTAGAAGCTTCAAGTCCTGGTCCTTTTTAGTCACCCCCTCCAATCCGAAGGCATGCGTGGCAATCGGCGAGATGGTATCATCAAGGTTTTGCGGAACGTAGGGCTTCTCGCTGCTTACCTGAGGGATCGGCGCTTGCTTCCCTTCGCCTATGACTCGATTGCCGGTCATGATGCCACCGGCCACGGTGGCACCCGCCAAAACCAGGGCAATCATGGCCGCCAGGGCAATTCCCTTCCTCCTTGGAGCGGCAGGCTCTTCCTTCATGTATAAAGTAGACGCTTGCTCTTCCTCCAGGAACCCCTCCAGAGCCTCGCTCATTTCAAGCATTGTCTGAAAGCGCTCTTCCTTTGTTTTTGCCAGGGCTCTGGCAACAATACCCTCCAGCATGTCCGAGTAGCGAATCTCAGCATTGGCCTGGCTGAGTGTCGGCGGGACGCTGCTTGCATGTTGATTGAGCAGTTGCAGGGATGTTCGACCAATGAAGGGCAGACGTCCAGTGAGCGCCTCGAACATCGTGCAACCAAGCGAATAGATATCGGAGCGCTCATCATATGTTTCGCCGCGCAGCTGATCGGGGCTCATGTATCCCGGCGTCCCTGCTATTTTGTGACCTTGATAAGTGATTTCTTCGCTGCCTGTGCGGTTAATCGCTGCAATGCCGAAGTCAATTACCTTAGCGACAGGAACGAGATCTTTTCCTGTCAACGGGATGACCAAATTCGATGACTTCAAGTCACGATGAAAGATACCATTGTTGTGAGCGTGCTGCATGCCCGCGCAAACGGAGATCATCAGGCGAGCGACCACACGCGCCGGCATGGGGCCATGCTCCTGGATAAGGCTTTCCACAGACTTGCCGTCAATGTATTCCATCACCATATATGGTTGCGCACTGGCGGTGGCGCCAAAATCGAGGACGCGAACGATCGCTGGATGAGACAGAGTACTGGTCGCCTTCGCCTCCTCCTGAAACTGCACTACCTCGACGGCGCTCAAGTTGATTGATGATAGATGCTTCACGGCTACAGGCATGCTGAGCATGTTATCCCAGCACTTGTAGACCTTCGAGAGGCTGCCGCTGCCGAGCATGCGTATAGCGGAGTAGCGCTCAGGCAGCCCTAGCCTGGCGGTCAGCTCGCTATCGGGCTCTTCATATGATGGCGTCTCATCGAAGGCGGGTTCGATGCGAGGCACGAATTCCTCTCCGGGCGCGGGCGTGAACTTCTCCTTCTGGCAGGAACAAGTTTCCGCTCGAAAGACCCATTGCGTGAGCGAACCCATGCGACCGGAAGCGATGCGTTTACCGCAATTCAAACAGAGTTGCTCTTGCTCCGCTTCCTCATCTGGCTTGTTATCCTGGGTAAGTTTGAGAAAATCGCAATCGCAGGCGTCCGGACTGAAGAGCCATTGCGTGAGCGAGCCCACCGCTTGCCGCTGACGCTTTTTTCTCCCGCATGTAGTGCAGAGGTCCGTGTCCGACACGCTCTTACTTGCAAATCCCCGGCATTGACGTCCAATTCAATATGCCCAGAGAAGAGGTTGATTTCCGAGGGATAAACGAAATCTACAAGAAATGATCGCCAAGCGGCTAGGGAGAGACTGCCCCTCCGAACTGCAAAAGTTGCAATTGGCGCAGAGTGTCGCCTCGGAATGGTGTAGTCGGCGGCGTTCCCTGCGATTGGGCACCAAGATCGGCCCGCTGCACTTCCTTTCGTGCCGACTGCCACGAGTAGGGCAGCACCAGGGCAGCAACAAGAGCCGGTCCAAAAGTATTGAGCATATCAAAACCGACAAGCGTGCCGACATAATACTTCGGCACACCGCCCTCGGTGCCGCTCAGACGAGACTTCGGCTCCTCCGGTCCACGATAGGCCAGCAACCCGCCTGCCTTCCGGCGAGCGCGGCCGCCGAGGAAGCCAATCTGATCTGCATCGGCAACCATAGAGCCGTTACTCGGATCGACTTTGACGTTTTGCAAGGGAATGCTAAAAGCAAATGCACGCGGTGAGTCAATCGCGGTGATCTCGCTAATCTTGTATCGCCGCGTTTGACCGGTGACTAAATCAAAATCGAAACTGTCAGAGGTAAAATTTCGAATGCGGCCAAGGATGGCTGGACCATTCGCCAGTTGAATCGTGTCTCTGTTGCGGGCATCCGGTAACTCCTTAGCCCAATCGCCATCAAGGAAATACATAGTTCCGCTCAATGTCGTTTGAGTGCCGGCAGTGTCGATGTGGTGGTTGATCAGCTTGCCGGTCAGGACCGTGTGCCGATCGAAAAGCCAGTCGGGAACAGCACCGACGGAGACATCGTTTTTGCTGATCTTCACCGAGCCGTTATTGAGCTTCAGGCGCCCCAGGACATTAGCCTTCAGGCGGGCATCGACTTGCTCGAGTCCGGCCGTGTCTTTGTTGACGGAAAGAGTATTCGCACCAGCGGTAGTACCACACATAAGCACCACAATGACGCTCGCCAGAATTCGGGTAGGCAATTTTCTTGACATTCTTCACCTCGGTTGATGAGACAAGGCTTTCAGCTAATCGTGTGGTAATCGAAACGCTGCTTCAATCCTATGACTTTTTGTCCGGATCGATGGTTAAAGGGGCTTCACCTGGGGGTGAGGGTGCCTTTTTTTGCCGGGCTACGAAAAAGGGAAAAATCGAGAAAATTCTGACAAACTGGAAAGCCTTGATGGTTGGTTATTGCGAGGATTTTGATCGATGCGGTCCGCTTTTGCTTGGGTCTACCATTAAATGAGTGCTGCGCATCAGTGCCGCTGTTTCACCCTTCGATGTCTTGACTACCGTCTCGACGACTGTCACCCGTCCGCGGCGGATGACGTTTGCTTCGCAAGTTATCGGGCCCTCCGGATCGTTGGTCAGCAAGTTTACACTTAGTTGAACCGAGTATGGAAAGCACTTTCCTGAGGGCATCTGCTCCGGGTCGCATTTTTCGCCGTTTATGGCAGCGGATGCCACTTCGTCGGCCAGCGTGACAATAGCGCCGGCATGATAGACTCAAGTCGGTTGCATCACTTTCTTGCTCAGAGGCAGGACGGCGCGAGCATACCCGTCGCGAATCTCAAGCATTTCGCCGCCCAGATGGCGAAGCATGTCGTGGTTGTATAAAGCCATGTGCTGCCTCGATGATTGCTGGCTACGCTGCACTATTATCGAAGCACACGGTACAATTTGAAGCTGAATTTTTCTCAATCGAGGATTGATCTATCTCCGAGTCCGCCAGCAAAATCGAGCCGGATGCTTCCAAGCCGCGGCGCGGCGTGAAGCTCTCACACAAGCTGATGGGACTTGTGATAGTGCCTCTGGTTTTCGAGTTAGCATTTGTTACAACCCTGGTTGTTCTCCTCCATCAGGCTGAGCAGGAAGCGATCACTGAAACCCATGCCAAGATTGTGATCAGCAAATGTCGCGATCTGCCCGATCTCTGCTTCAATACTGCCGCCACCCTGGCCGGTCTGGCGGTGACAAAAAGTCCCGAGATGCAGCAGAGGTACGCTGCCAATATAAAGCGCATGGCCTCCGACTTGCGCACCATCGAAATCCTCGTGCACGATAACCCCACCCAGGCCCAGGCATTTCAAAAGATGCAAAAGGCAGGCAGCGCAGGGATAAACGTATTGGAGCAATACAGAGCCAGAATTCAGACGGGAACGGATCTGCCTGATTTCCGCTCAGTTGCCGGCATTCGCGGCACCATTCAGGTAGCGGTCGACGATTTGATGACCAGCGTCAGGGATCTCGTGCAGGACGAAAGACGCATAAGTGAAGTGGCACCGCTGGCAAAGATGCGCATGCGCCAGGAACTTCTCAACTTGCTGATCGCATTTGTGATATTCAATTGCATTCTGGCGCTGGTTCTCGCTTTGTGGCTCAATCGGGTGACGGTCAAGCGTCTCAATATTCTGGTCGATAACACACGACGGATCGTGAAGAAAGAGCCGCTTCTTCCGCCGATGATTGGCAGCGACGAGATTAGCGATCTGGATTCTGTTTTTCACGACATGGCTGATGCGCTCGATCGCGCCGCCAAGCACAAGCAGGAGCTAATCTCGATGGTCAGCCATGATTTGCGCTCGCCTTTGATGTCCGTGCAAGTTTCACTGGAATTGATCGCGTCCGGGGCGATCGGCCCGCTCCAGCAAAAAATGGATCGCGAGGTTAAGTCGGCTTCGCGCAACGTCAAACGGCTGATCGAATTGATAAACGATCTGCTCGATATAGAAAAAATGGAAGCCGGACGTCTCGACATGTACATTACCCAACAAAGCATTCTCGCCCTCATCGATGAAGCAATAGACTCCGTGCGAGCGTCATCGGAGGCGAAGCAGATCACCGTGGAGAGACCTTTACTCGACATCAAAGTCCATGTCGACAAACAAAGGATCATCCAGGTCTTAGTCAACCTTTTGTCAAACGCAATTAAATTCTCTCCGCCAGGCAGCAAGATCACCATTGAGCTTGACGATGATGAAAAGGAAACGACAATCAAAGTATGCGATCAGGGAAGCGGCATTGCCAAAGCCTCACAAGAGACAATTTTCGATCGCTTCCATCAGGCAGCAGAGACCGGCTCGGGCCAGCAAGGCGGCTCGGTTTCCTCCGGCGCTGCCAAACAATCCGGCATAGCATCGCATACCGATCGCGCCAATAAAGGTACCGGTCTTGGACTGGCTATATGCAAGGCAATCATTGCCGGTCATGATGGGCGCATCGGCGTGCAAAGCGAAGAAGGAAAAGGCAGCACGTTCTGGTTTAGCTTGCCGAAGATATCGGCGTAAGCAATGGGCAAATCAGTCCGGAGCGCGCACTTCCGGAGCGCGCACTGTCGATTCGGTGCCGGTTTCCGCAGGCGGCTTTGCTGGCTTTCTCTTTCCTTTGTAAGGAAATTCTTTGGGCAGATCGACATACGGATCGCCTGAAGTTTTAGGCAGCGAACGAACCTTCTCCAGGTCGGCAGCGGCGAGTTCGGGCTTTCCGGTGATTCTGTAAGCCTTTGCCCGATTGATATAGTTGGGCGCATAGCGCGGTCTCAGAGCTATGGCAACCGTCAAGTCAACTATTGCACTTTTGTAATCGTTTTTCATCAAGTAGCAGTAGGCACGATTTTGATAGCCCCATGAGAGATAGTAGTCATGCGAATTTTTGTCTTCGTTTTTTATGGATTTGGACTCTTTTTTAAAGGCGGAGATATAGTCGCAGTAGCACTCAATGGCTTTATCGAAATTTCCATTGTCCATATATTCTCGCCCGCCATAGTAGAGTTCAGTCGACTTTCCATGACCTGCTTGTCGCAGGGGAACCCCCTCCAACTTATCATTCTTCTGGCGGACATGGCGCCAACTACCGGGGCCTAATCTGATCATCGTAGGCGCCAGAACACCGCGATCGATCTTTGTTCCCGGAGCCGACTTAGTACTCTTCACCGGCTCCGTCTCCGAAGGTTGCTTCTGGCCCTGGGCGGCTGTTGAAAAGGCCAAGCTGAGGGCGGACGTCAGCCAGACGATCAAGCCGCGCTCGAAATTTGCTTTGCCGCGTTGGAAATTTGCTTTGCCGTGCAAGCGCATAACTACAATCCCTGCTCATATCCTGTTTAGTGAAGGCTGAGTCTCAACCAGCTTATACCCAGCCTGGCGGCATCTGCGATGCTGAGCCATTCGCGTTTAGCTGAGAAGGCGTTTGAGAACTTTGCCGGTTGAGTTCCGCGGCAAGACGTCGATAAATTCGACCAGGCGGGGAACCTTATAGGCAGCCAGATGCTGCGAGCAGAACTCCTTTACGGTTTCCTCATTCAATGCCGAGCCCTTTTTCAATACGACAAAGGCTTTGACACGCTCACCCATGTATTGATCGGGAACGCCGATGACGGCAGCCTCCTGGACATCGGGCAACTTGATGAGGACCTCCTCGACTTCGCGGGGATAGATGTTTTGACCGCCGCGAATGATCAGCTCCTTCTTTCTGCCGACGATGTAGAGATAACCATCATCATCCATGTAGCCGAGGTCACCGGTCAGCAACCAGTCATCTTTGATCACTTCCTGCGTCGCCTCGGGCTTGCCGTGATAACCAAGCATGACGCTGGGGCCCTTGATTGCCACTTCGCCGACATGCTCCGCGCCAGGCGGCAGATGCTCGCCATCATCGCCGACAATGGCGATCTTCAAACCTCTAATGTGAGGTCCTACCGAACCAAGTCTGGTGGCATGAGCCGGATTGACTGTGCCACCGCCTGCGGTTTCACTTAATCCGTAGCCTTCAATCACTTTAGCGGCAAATTGCTTCTCAATCATCTGCAGAAGCTGGCGCGAAACCGGCGCGGCGGCGCAGAGACAGTAGCGCAGAGCCGAAAAATCGAGCCGTTTGCCATCCAGCTCCATGAGCATGAATTGATACATGGCAGGCACCGCCGGGATGAGAGTAATGCGCTCGGCTGCAATAGTCTCGACGGACTCGTTGGCATCGAACCTGGAAAGTATTACAGAGGTGCATCCCAGAGCCACCGGTGTATACACCAGTGCCCCGGCTCCATAGATATGGCACATCGGCAGAATGCCGATTATGCGATCATGCTCATCCAGTTTCAAATCATGGAATATATTGTGGGGAAAAACGGACATTATGTTTGTATGGGAGAGCATCGCTCCCTTGGGTTTTCCAGTGGTGCCCGAGGTGTAAACCAGCAAAGCCACATCCCGATCCGGATCTACAGGAGTGGATTGCGGATCTGGATCACCGCTCGGCTCCATGTGCCTCGTCAATTCAAGTCGCTGGCAGCAGAAACCGTCGGATGCCTTTGGACGGCCGGTTGATGCGGTTGCCGGCTGCGAAAGCGGCCGATCTGCATGGTATCGCATTTGGTGCATAAATATATGCTCGTGCGAACCGACGATCAGGTTATGCAATTGCTGCAGTTGCGGCAGTGCCTCACTGACCTCGTGCTCGAAATGCTCGTGAACGATCATCGCCTTGGCTTGTGAGTCGGAAAGAATGTGGGCAATCTCTGCCGACTTGAGCAGCGGATTGATCGGGACGAGAACGGCGCCGAGCCTTAATACAGCGAAGAAGACGGCGACGAAATCCGGATGGTTGGGATATAAGACCCCGACTTTGTCGTTCTTCTCAATTCCCAGTTCGATTAGCTGCTCAGTAATGGCGAATGAGCGCGAGGCCAGATCGGCGTAAGTCCAGCGGAATTCGCCATAGACAATTGCCTCGGCTTGAGGGCGTTTCCGCGCCTGCAAGCTCAGTGAGTCAGCCATGTTTTTTACTTGCGTTACAGACGACGTCATACGTAGCACTCTTCCTTTGTTTTGAGACCGAGAATTTGTCTTGCTTCGGCGGGTCCGGCAATTTCCCGTCCGCTCTTGCGGGCTATATCGGCTAACGCCTCGATGAGCTCGGCATTCGAACGGGCCCGATTCCCGCCGGGCAGATAGAAGGTGTCCTCAAGACCGCTGCGCAGATTGCCACCCAGCCGGCAAGCTTTTGCATGCAGCGGCCAGATCTCCTCGCGCCCGATGGCTGTCACCTGCCACGAGCAATCTCCGCCCTGCAGTTCCTCATTGACGAGAAGCTCGAGCAACTGCGGTGAGCTGGACATACCGGATGCGACGCCCATAACGAAATTGATCCGGGCATGCCCGTCAAACATGCCCACTTTTTTGTAGAGTTTGACACTGCGCACGATACCGGTATCGAAGCATTCGAATTCAGGAACCGTGCCGGTTTCCTTCATTACATCAATGAATTGCTTGACCTTCTCGACCGGATTGTCGAAGACGAGCGGCGGCCAGGCCCATTTGCCTTCATCACTGGCTTTCAGATAGTTGAGCGTGCCGGCATTACAAGCAGCGATTTCCGGTCTCAAGCGCCGCAAGCAGGCGAGCGGACCGCTGAGATCAGGTCCGATGACGCCTGTGGACTGATTGATTATCACATCAGGACAAGCCTGCCTGACTGCCTCGACAATCTCAGAGGCTATATTCGGATCCCAGGTGGGAAGGTGCTGCTTACCAGGCTCCTGTTGCCGGAAGTGGATATGCATTATCGAGGCACCAGCCTCATATGCTCCGCGAGCCGATTTTGCCATCTCCTCCGGGGTGACGGGCACGGCGAATTTTTTCGGATCTGTGAGCACGCCTGTCAGCGCGCACGTAATTACTACTTTGTCGGCCATGGTTCCTCCGCAGTTAAATCAGGGCTTTTGAAAATTCTCGGGTTCCTTTGCTGTTGGCTTCGCCGGCATCGGCATCAGGCTCGGCGCCGGCAATCTGGATAATCAGTTGTTTGGCTTTTACCTGCTGTCCGGCACGGGCAAAAACGGATGCGATGCGTCCGGAGACGGGCGCAGAGATAGTTTGCAGGAGCTTCATCGCCTCCAGGGTGAACAGTGGAGTTCCGATCACCACCTCATCGCCCACTTGCACATTCATGGAGACGATCAGCCCGTTGGAAGGGGCGATCATATTGCCATCAGATACGGTATCAGTTGTCCGGCTGGATGAGAAGAGAACGTCTCTTGCCACTAAATCGGCTCCAGCAATCGAAACGTGCACGGCATCGCCGTCCATCACATAATTTGCCGAATGTAATTCATCGTCGAGCAGACATTTAATGACGCCGTCGGTGATCGACACGACTTCAAGGACGTGCTCTCCTTCAAGATTCACAGTGGTTGTGGTGGGGAGCCTCTCGCTTGATGAAGCGCTGAAGATCAATCGCAGTGGCTGCCGTCCCGCCTGGTGGTCGCCGGCAAATCGCAGCGCCAGCGGCAGTATGGATTTGCCGTTCAGACTCAACCTCATCAGCGTGTGCATATCTGCATTTGATGCCCAGCCGAACAACTCGTCGTCGCCGAACCGTTTTTTATTGCCTGTGCCGTTCAGCACCAAAATCGCAGCAGCAATCAAGGCCGCCTTCAATTCATGCCCGCCTTTACCTGGTGCGCCTGCCGGCCCGGCAAAGTTTTTCTCAATAAAGCCGGTGTCGAAATCACCCGATACATATGCCGGTTTGCTGATGCAATCGAGCAGAAAGCGCCGGTTCGTTTTCACGCCGAAGATCACCAGATTCTGCAAAGCCTGCTGAAGCCGGCGCCGGGCCGCGTCGCGGTTTTCTCCCACAGCGATTATTTTGGCCAGCATGGCGTCATAATAGGGGCTGACTGCATCAATCTGATTGAGGCCGTGATCGACACGCAGCCACTGATCGGTCGGCGCGCAGAATTTGAGAATTTCACCAACCTGAGGACGGAATTGATCGTCGGGATCTTCGGCGTATAAACGCGCTTCAATTGCATGTCCTTGCAGACTCACATCAGCTTGCGAAAGAGGCAGGGGCTCGCCGTTAGCGACGCGCAACTGCCACTCGACCAGATCCAGTGCCGTAATCGACTCAGTGACCGGATGCTCAACTTGCAGTCGCGTGTTCATCTCCAGAAAATAGAACCGGTCATCTTTGTCCAGCAAAAATTCGATCGTTCCCGCCCCTACATAATTAATTGCTTTAGCGGCGCGAACGGCACAACTGCCCATTTCATCGCGCAAGGATGCTGAGACCTGCGGACAAGGACTTTCCTCCAGGACTTTTTGATGGCGACGCTGGATGGAGCAATCTCGCTCTCCCAAATGAATGACGTTGCCGTGGGTATCACCGAAAACCTGCACCTCGACATGGCGTGCACCTGAAAGGGCGCGCTCGAGCAAGAGCTCACCGGAGCCGAAGGCACGCTCGGATTCTGCTCGCGCGGCGGTGAGCAGATCATGCAGCTCCCCGGGCGTCGAGGCCAGGCGCAATCCTCTGCCGCCACCGCCGGCGGCCGCCTTAATCATGACAGGAAAACCAATCTCTTCCGCCCTGTCCGCCAAAAAACCAAGAGACTGCTCTTGCCCTTGATACCCCGGCAAGACGGGAACGCCGGCTGCGTGCATCAGCTCCTTGGCGCGAGACTTATTGCCCATGGCATCAATAGCTTCAGGGCTGGGTCCGACGAATCTTATACCTGCCTTGCTGCAGGCTCTAGCGAATTCGGCATTCTCGGACAAGAAGCCGTAGCCGGGATGGACCGCATCCGCTCCAGCTCTTCGACAGGCGGTCAAAATCTTTTCAATCGATAAATAAGATTCGAGCGGCGTGCAGCCACCAATGGCAATCGCCTCATCGGCCATGTCGACGTGCAAAGCGCGGCGATCAGGATCGGAGAAGACGGCCACGGTTGCAATGCCCATGCGCTTTGCAGTCCTCATGATGCGCACGGCAATTTCGCCGCGGTTGGCAATCAGAAGCTTTGTAATCGCTCGGCTCTTTACACTCATGCTCAGCATTTGTTCCAACTGGCTTTTCTTTTCTCGATAAACGCCCGGGTTCCTTCTTTGCCCTCGTCACTGGCCATGTGCTGGGCAAAGAGCATGCCCAGATCGTAAGGATCATAGCTGGGCGCCTGGCCGAGCATGAGGCGCTTGGCACACGCCACCGCATTTGGTGCACAGACCTTTATTTTACCCAGCACTTCCTCTATTGTCGTATTGAGCTCGCCGTCATCAGCAGCGACATAATCCAGAATGCCGAATTGTGCGGCTTGCCAGGCGTTGAAACGCCCGCCGACGATGGCTAACAAACGAGCCTTCGAGTCTCCTATCCTCTTGCGCACAAAAGGAGCAATTTGCGCCGGAACCAATCCCAGACGTGTCTCAGGCAGTCCAAAAACAGCATCCGCTTTGCCGATGGTTATGTCAGCGGCACAGGCCATTCCCAGTCCGCCACCAAGTATGGTGCCCTCCAGCACGGCCACCACTGGCAGCGGGCATCGCTCGACTAAAGAAAAGAGTTTGCCGGCTGCCGCGCTATGGCTGGCGATGGCGGCCAGGTCACCTCGCTGGCAGCGTTCGATCAGGCTGTTCATCTCCTTGACGTCGGCGCCGGCGCAAAAGTTACCGCCGGCTCCGCGCATGACGATGGCTCGGGCATTCAATTGATTGTCTTTGAGAACGCCCTCGAACACCTCGCTGAGATCATGAACCATCTCGAGTGAGATGGCGTTTTTCACCTCCGCTCTGCTGAGGGTGAGGTGGAGAACCTCTTCTTCCATCCTGGTCTCGATCGTACGCTTCGCCACTTCGGCAATCATATTACAACCTCCCGGTTTAGAGTCTTGCCACTCCATAAGTATTTCGCTGCAAGCGGCGGCCGGCCGCCTGTGATACCACGCGCAGTGCCATAGCCAGCGCCCGTCTCGTGTCTCTCGGATCAATGATGCCGTCGTCCCAAAGTCTGGCTGTGGCGAATATCGCATCGGACTCTTGCTCCATCCGCGCCACAATCGAGTTGGTCATCTTCTGCAAAGCCTGGTCATTGACGGGCGCTCCTCCGGCTCGTGCCTTCTCTTCATGAACTATGCGCATCACCATCGCCGCCTGCTCACCGCCCATAACAGCCAGCCGGCTGTTCGGCCAGGCGAAGACAAAACGGGGATCAAATGCCCGTCCACACATTCCATAGTTGCCGGCCCCAAAGCTGGCACCAATCTGCACGGTTATTTTGGGAACTTCGGCATTGGCGACTGCCTGAATCATCTTGGCGCCGTGTTTGACGATGCCGGCCCGCTCGGACTCAGTCCCGACCATATAGCCGGTCGTATTCTGCAAGAAAATCAAAGGCGTGTTCGATTGGCAGCACAATTGAATGAACTGCCCGGCCTTGGCGGCGCCGCGCTCGTCGATCGGGCCGTTGTTGCCGATGAAACCGGCTTGATAGCCGCCGATCGAGGCATGCCCGCAAACCGTCGCCTCTCCGTAGCTCGGCTTGAAGTCGAGGAAATCGGAATCGTCGACTATGCGCATGATCACTTCACGGACATCATAGGGCTGGCGATAATCGACCGGCACGACACCTAGCAATTCGTCGGATGAATAATGCGGCGGGTGGAAGTGCAGCTCTTTTTCCATCGGAAGGGCAGCGTTCCAGCCGAGCCTGCCGATCAGATCGCGGGCTATTCTGATCGCGTCCACATCATCATCGGCCAGATATTCGGCCACTCCTGAAACCTCCGTGTGCATCAGGGCACCACCAAGAGATTCGTCATCGGCAATCTCGCCGGTAGCCGCTTTCAGCAAGGGCGGTCCGGCCAGGAAAATCTTCGCCCGATCCTTAACCATGATTACGTAATCGGAGAGCCCCGGTATGTATGCACCGCCGGCGGTGCTAGAGCCGTGGCAGACGCAAATCTGTGGAATGCCGGCGGCAGACAGCTGAGCCATGTTCTTAAAGACGGCGCCGCCTTCCAGGAAAACCTCGGACTGATAGGCGAGGTTTGCGCCGCCCGATTCGATGAGATTGACCATGGGCAACTTATTCTCAAGAGCAATGCGTTGCGCTCGCAGCGTTTTTTGCAGGCCCTTCGGCGGAATGGTACCGCCTTTGATGGCAGAGTCGGATATGTTGAAGACACAGTCGACATTGGCGATCGTGCCGATGCCGGTAATCACGCAGCCGCCGAGAATGTCATCCA
>JAJPJO010000486.1 GCA_021324135.1 Pseudomonadota bacterium | reverse complement strand
TTGATCTCCAAAGACGAGCTCGCCGTTCTCGTGTACACATCAGGAACGACCGGCAAACCCAAGGGCGCCATGCTCACGCACGGCAATCTGATCGCCGCCGTCAACATGAAAAGGCGACGCATCCACTTCCGAGCCGATGACAGAATTCTTGCAGTCCTGCCGCTCTGCCACATTTACGGATTGGGCGTGGTAATGCTGGGCATGATTTCCCAGGGCGGCGCCATGGTCGTGCTCGAGAAGTTCGATGCCCAAGCAGCATTGTCAGCCATTGAGAGACAGAGAGTCACGATAGTGCCTGGTGTTCCATCGATGTATCAGTTTATGGCAAACGAGCTGAGCGAGCGCAAGTACGATTTGTCTTCTTTGCGATTCGGTCTTTGCGGCGCCGCACCTATCGATGCCGGTCTGCTCAAGCGCCTCGACGAGTTGTTCGGCGTGCCCATTCTCGAGGGTTATGCACTAACGGAAACCACTTGCATTGGAACAATCACTCCGCCTCAAGGTCCGCGCAAATTCGGATCGGTTGGCCCCAAGGTTCCGGGCATCGAGCTGGCTGTCGTCGATCGGCAGCTAAAGCCAATGCAGCCGGGCGCCCAACACGTCGGAGAGATTGCCATCAAAGGTCCAAATGTAATGCAGGGTTATTACAAACAACCAAGCGCCACTGCCGACAGCCTTCGTGACGGTTGGTTTTTGACCGGCGACCTTGGCTATCTCGATGAGGATCAATACCTCTATATCTGCGGCAGAAGCAAGGAGATGATCATCAGGGGCGGACAAAACATTTATCCGCGCGAGGTCGAAGCGGTAATCTCGAAGATGGAAGAGGTGCTCGATTGTGCCGTCGTTGGTGTGCCCGATAAAAATATGGGCGAACGCGTCAAGGCAGTCATCGTTTTGCGCGATGGCGTCTCGCTTAGCGAAGATGATGTAAAAGAATATTGTTCACAGAGGCTCGCTTCCTTCAAAGTTCCGCGTATAGTTGAATTCAGAGAGGTCATGCCGCGGAATTCTACGGGTAAGATTTTGAAGCGCCTATTGGTCTAAAGAGAAAACAGCAAGCCATGTCGGATTCAGAGCAGCAGAAACCATCAATCCTCATTGTTGAGGATCAGGAGATCGCCCGAGTAGGGCTTAAGGTCATACTGGAGAACAGCTATGGTTTTCAGGTCTGTGGGCTGGCCCAGGACGGCAAAGAAGCTGTGTCGATGGCTCTTGGGATGAAACCACGGGTGGTGCTTATGGATATTGGCCTGCCGGTGATGAACGGCATTGATGCCACCAAAGCGATCAAGAATGAAGAACCAAGCGTGCGAGTCATCATGCTCACATCCCATGATGACGATCGCCACGTGTTCGCCGCGCTGTCGGCGGGGGCGGATGGATACTGTTTGAAGGAAGCACCGGCTCAGCAATTGGTTATGGCGATTAACGCGGTAAATGAAGGAGCGGCCTGGCTCGATCCCGGCATTGCCAGCCGTGTGTTGAAATCAATTGGTGAGTCGAGTGGGCGGGAAGGTGATAAAGAGCAGGCGGAGAGAGCGCAAAACTGCAACCTTTCCACGCGCGAGCTCGACGTCCTGCGCCTGGTTGTCGACGGCAAGACGAATCAAGAGATCGCCGATTCACTTGTGTTGAGCGTGGAAACAGTGAAGACACACATGCGGCATATCATGGAAAAGCTGGCCGTGTCCGATCGTACCCAGGCGGCTGTGAAAGCCATGCGCGAAGGTCTCGTCTGAGCTGCCGGTGAGCCGATCCCACAACAGCGAAACCTTTCTTTGTGCTGCGAAACCCTGAGCTTGTGCGGCGGAAACCCTGAGCTTGTGCGGTGATACCCTTCAGCGAACCCCTTAGGTTGTGACATATATTTCTATGTCAGATTCTCATCTAGCGAAGCTGTGACAGACTCTGTAAAGCCACTATTCATCAGTATCTTCAGGGTCGCATTTTTTGGTCGCTTTAAGATTTTACAAATAATGTATGTCAGACCCTAAGAGCTGTCGGCCCGACAGGATCCTAAGCAATCAGGTTCGCACGTCCATCGATTGTTTCGGCTCCGAGGCTATTGGTCTCCCTTTGGTTTGACCGTCGGATTCCCTTTGGTTTGACGTTGGATTCGTTCAATTTGATGGTGGATTAGCGGATGACGATAGAGTTCGACCGGAGAGTCTCTTGCTTTATCGTCATATGACGATAGAATTCGGCGGTTTTTTATAGTCACATGACGATAATCCCGTCCGGCGATTCAACAAAAGCTCTTGCTTTATCGTCATATGACGATAGAATCTGGCGGTTTTTTATAGTCATATGACGATAAGCCTGTCCGGCGATCGACGAATGTCTCGCTGAACAAAAACACGGCAAAACAAAAACACCACTCAGATTGCTCTCAAGTGGTGCTTTTGCTACTGTCTGATGTGTCCCTTGCGATGGACACAGTATTTCATCACGCGCTCATCAGATGTCGACGTGGTGCGGGCTCACTTGCTACCGTTTCCGGACAGCGCCGCCTGGCGTTTCCGCAAGGCCCCTCGGCTCATCGCACTCAACTCTCGTGGGTGAGTGCTCACCGTTTATGCATGTTAGTTTAGCACCTC
>JAJPJO010000428.1 GCA_021324135.1 Pseudomonadota bacterium | reverse complement strand
TCGGGAGGAGAATAACCCTGCGATACGACGTGCGTGTTATCCTCCGCTTCTTCAAAAGGACGGGCAATGCCGAAATCGACGAGCTTCACCTGATCGTTTGTGTTGATCATAATGTTGCTCGGTTTGAGATCGCGGTAAATAACGGGTGGGTTGTGCGTGTGCAAATAGGTCAACACATCGCAAATTTGCACAGCCCATTCGATCACCGTTTTTTCCGGAAAGGGCTCCTTACGCTTCATCAACATCTCATGCAGGTTGAGACCCTGCACGTATTCCATGACCAGATAGTACTTGCCGCCCTCGGTAAACTGGTCGAGCACGCGCACGATGTTGGGGTGATCGAGATCCGCTAAGACGCAGACCTCGCGCAAGAAAAATTCCTGAGCCTTCTCTTTATCCTCTTTGCGGAAGAAGTCGTCGCGCAGCTCCTTAACGACGCACGACTTTTTCTTCTGGCTCAAATTCTGCAAGTTCAAATCCCGAGCCATGTAGACAGTGCCCATTCCGCCCTGTCCCAGCTTGTCGACCACTTCCCAGCGGCGGTTGAGAACATAGGGAAACTCCGAGCTCGGCGAGCGCTTTGTCGAGTCTGGGTTATTGAATGGAGGGCGAGTCGAGCCTGTCATCTGAATTTAGTAATACTCGGTGGTAACTAGTATAACAACAGTTAATCTTAGCGGAAGCACGAACCCGTTGGAAGGCTACTTACTCTATTTACCTCAAGATGCGCCGAGTCTTCGCTGTTTTTTTACCTGAATGCGAAGAATTTTGATTACCGGCGCTCGTCAGCCATATATCCGACTCGAGGCTCGCCAGCCGCTCGGGCTGGCCTGTTGAGGAACGCATCTCCTTCAGGGTCTCCAGCGCTTCATCCAGATTCTTATTCTTGGCCAGAGCCAGGACCAGTGTGCGACCGATGACGAAGCGCTGCGGTCCCAGCTTGTATGCCTGTCTGGCGTACAGGAGCGCTTCCTTATTGTCGCCTCGGCTCAAAAGCAGCTCGGCCATGCCATGCAGAAGATAAGCATTGTCTGGCTGTGCTTGCTGGGCAGCCTGAAGAATGCCTTTCGCTTCATCAAGATTCCCCTGCTTCGCCGCGATTTGAGCCAGAGCCAGGCTGGCGAAAGCGTGTTTGGGCAGGCGTTTGATCACATCGTTGGCCTCCTGTCTGGCTCGCTCCAGCTGCCCCTGCTGGGCGTCGATCATGGCCGCCACCGAAAGCGCACGCGGAGATACCGGGCTCTGCGACAGGATTGGCTCCAGCAGTTGATTGGCTTGATCAGGATCGCCATCATAAATTCTGATCACCGCCAGATTCAGCCTTGGTGATTGAGCATCCGGATTGATTGCCAGGGCGCGCTCGAAAACCGTTTTTGCCTCTTGATCCTTGCCGAGCTCTCTGAGAACGAGCCCCATATGATTGAGCAGGTCTGAATTGCGCGGATCCAGTTGCACGGCTTCTTTCAACTCGGGCAGGGCTTGGTCGAAATCGTGCGCTACGATACTTGTCCAGGCCTGGCTGAAGTGAGCATCGGGATTGTCAGAGTCGACAGCCACCCAGCGTTTCGAGGCGGCGCGCGCCTTGTCTATCTGATGGCGCGATATGTAGAGTGAGGAGAGCTGAGCCAATGCCTGCGTATGGTCCGGCTCAATTTTCAGAGCCTCTTCGAATGTATCGATTGCTTTGTCGATGTCGCCCGTTACCTTATACATCAGACCGAGCTGGTAGCGAAGGCTGGCGTTATCAGACTGCTCTTTCAAGGCATGCTCTGCTTGCTCGATTGCTTCCTTTACACGGCCTCCGGTAATCAGGCGATAAACGAGACTAAGCTCTGATGAATGATTGAGATTGCTCAACTCGTTGTCTTTGTCGTCGTTTGCCGGCGTCGCTCCGGAGGCACCTGCTCCTGAGCCGGGTGAATGAATCAGGGCAGTGCCCGGGGTTGCGGCCGAATCCAGCGACAGTGCTCGAGCGACGGGCGAGCGCGGCGTCAGGCGTGAGACATCGTTGAGCGAACGAGCTTGCATGAGTCGGTATTGAATTTCAGGTCTTTGCGGATTAAGGTCATAAGCCAGAGCCAGCTCCCGGACAGCATCTTGCAATTTCCCGAGCACCAATTGATTGGAGCCCAGTTCGAAGTGCGCTTCGGCTGACTGTGGCGATAACTTCGTCGCCTTTTCGAAATAGATCAGGGCCTGTTTCCGATCGCCTCTTAAAACCCGGATGCGGCCAGCGCCAAGATAACCCTCGGCATTGCCGGGAGCCAGGTTGATGATCTTTGAGTACTGCTTGCCGGCCTTCTCATAATCACCTGATGCGAAGTAATCTTCGGCACTCATCAAAAGATCGACGATCTGCTCTTTGCGCTCTGGCGACCGAGAGAGGCTCGTTTGGCCGGCAGCGGCGGATGCTGCGGCCGACTTAACCGGCGCAGCGGCTGCAGCCGCCGACATGGCTGAGGTGGCAGAGGCCGCCGTTTTCACCGGCTCCGCTGATGCTGCTCCGGATTGATTCACGATGAGCAGGGAACCAAAGATAGTGGCAAGTTGTTTTTTCATTCGGCGTCGCGTTGTGTTAAATCAGCCCATTCTCGGTCAATAGTCGATGAAACAGGTTCAAGCTCTCCATGTGCGCACTCTCAAGATTGTAATCCAGTTCTCTTAAAAAATACCTGGACATGCGTTCTTTCGATAAGCCGGTAAGAATGCTGGCTCTGTCAATCACTTCGTCTTGCATCGTGGAGGTCCCGAGCCGTTTCGCCTGTCTCAACCCCTCTGCGATGTGACGATACCGATCAGGAGAATGTTCGGCAAAACTGGTCTTTGCTACAAAAACTCCAAACACCATGGGCAGCTGAAAACGATTCGTCCACCACTCGCCCAGGTCGATGCGCTCGGCGCGCTCAGACCAGCGATCGTCGACTTCAAGGGCGCGATCGCCGATAACCAGCGCCCCATGGGTGTCAGCACGATCGAGGCGAGGTTCCTTTACGACCTGCAGTTTGGCATCGATGCCATGCTCGAGTTTGAGAATGAGGGACAAAAGGCGGATCGAGGTTGCCGAGGCATCCGGGACTTCGATTGTTTTTTCCCGAAGATCATTTGTCTTGCCCTTCCAAAAGAAAAGAACACTGCCAACAGGACCGCGGCTTGATATCGAAAGATCCGGGAGGAGAACCAGCTCGCCTTTGTGTTTTATGTAGAGAAACGAACTGGTCGAGCTCAATTCCAAAGCGCCCGACTGAAAAAGAGTATTGAGCTCCTGAGGCGTTCCATCGACGAAATCAGCGTTTATTGAGACAAGACCACGCTCGATCGGCAAATTGATCGGCAAGCAATTGCTGAAGTTGATCCGACCTACGCGCGGCAACGGCAACTGATTAGCACCAGTTGCGACAATGCTTTGAGAGTTATTTTGAAAATGCACGCAAAAGAAAATGGGAGGAGGCCAATGCTTTAGTATATATAAACGTTGCCTCACTCCCTATCAACTATTATTCACGTCTAATCGTAGTAGTCAAGGGTTTGGCGGCAAAATTTGTTCCGAGGGAGAAAACACACCGTGAGAATGGTGGATCTGATAATTGCAAAACGCGCTGGTACTGAGCATTCCAAAGAAGAAATCGATTTTCTCATCTCCGGTGTGATGAACGGCTCGATTCCGGACTATCAACTGAGTGCATGGCTCATGTCCGTATGCTGGCGGGGGCTGTCTGATCGGGAGACTGCCTGGTTGACCGATGCGATGTGCCATTCCGGCGAGGTTCTCGATCTGTCTTCTGTGGCTGATGTAATCGGCGATAAGCACAGCACTGGCGGTGTCGGCGATAAAACCACTCTTGTATTCGTGCCTTTGCTCGCTGCTGCTGGTGTGCCTATGGCAAAGTTGTCCGGGCGCGGACTTGGTCATACAGGCGGGACAATCGATAAACTGGAAGCGATCCCCGGCTTCAACACGAGCTTATCAAAGGAAGAGTTCATCAAGCAGGTGAAGCAAGTTTCAATGGCTATCGCGGGTCAAACGCAGGAATTGGCTCCGGCTGATGGAAAGATCTATGCGCTCAGAGATGTGACCGGAACCGTCGAGTCGATTCCCCTGATCGCTGCCTCCGTCATGTCGAAGAAATTGGCTGCTGGAGCCAATCTTATCATTCTTGATGTGAAGGCCGGCCGGGGCGCTTTCATGGACACTGTTGATAAAGCCAAAAATTTGGCCGAAGTGATGGTGGCGGTCGGCAAAACTCTGGGCAAGCCGGTTACGGCAGTGGTGACCGATATGGAGCAACCTCTGGGCAGTGCGGTTGGTCACACACTCGAGGTGATTGAAGCGATCGAAACGCTCAAAGGAAACGGTCCCAAGGACTTGACCGAGCTCTGCATGGCACTGGGCTCCACAGCACTGGTCACCGCTGGTAATGTCAAGGACAAAGATGAGGCGAGAAGAAAGCTGCAACAGTTGATCGATGATGGCGTTGCCCTCCAATACTTCGAAAAGCTCGTCAAGGCGCAGGGAGGGGATGTCAGCGTTGTTGATGATTATTCGATTATGCCCACGGCCGCCGCGACGTTTGAGGTCAAAGCCGAGCCGAACGGCAAGCGTTGGGTGAAGCACCTTGATGGTAGAAAGATATCGGCAGCCTGCAAATTGATGGGTGCCGGTCGCGATAAGAAGGGCGAGCCGATAAACTTAGCCGTGGGCGTTGTTTTGAAGGCGAAGGTTGGTAGTGCCATCGAGGGTGGTGCGCCACTGGCCGTGGTGCATGCCGATTCGAAAGCGCAATTCGAAGCGGCGAAGGATAAGATTCTCAGCGCCTTTACATTCAGCGAAACGGAAGTACCCGAAACACCTCTGGTTAAGGCGAGTGTTTCATGATCGGGAAAACCCTGGAACATGATCAATAATTGGCGACTCTTAACTTACTCTATTCATGAGCCTGCGGCTAACATGGCAATCGATGAGGCCATTCTCGATGCCCATCTGGAGGGTAAGGTCCCACCGACGTTGCGGCTCTATGGTTGGGAACCACCGGCGGTATCAATCGGCTATGGACAGAAACTGTCGACTCAGCTGGCTGAGCGCATCCGCAACCGAGGCTTCGATATAGTTCGCCGACAAACGGGCGGGCGAGCCGTTCTGCATGCCAACGAGTTGACCTACTCATTCGTGGGCAGTAGCACGAGCGCGGACGGCTTGAATAGCGGGCAAAATATAGAACAGGGCGTGCTTTCGAGCAGTATTCTCAGCGCCTACAAACAGATTTGTCAGGGTCTGATTCTTTCATTTCGGCGTCTTGGTGTTGAGCTGGAGCTCGGATCATCGCTAACGCCTTATAAGGACAATCATGATTGTTTTTTAGCCACCACATCTGCCGATTTGCACTTTCAGGGTAAGAAGCTGGTTGGCAGCGCCCAGCTGAGAAGGCGCCATGCGGTTCTTCAGCATGGATCCATATTGCTCAATCAACCCCAAGATCTGATGCGTTCTCTTTTGACAGGCTCTGAATCGTCTTCCTCTGTTGATGAGGGTGATGATGCACCGGCACGTCATGCAAACTTGTTCGAGATTCTCGCTGAGGATGTGCCAATCTCCAGGCTGCAAGATTGTCTTCGCTGTGGCTTCGAGGAAGCTTTTCAGACCGAATTCTCATTGGCGGACGCACTCAGCCCATTTGAAGCAGCCCTGGCGGAGCAGTATCAATTGCGGTACAAGCAAGCCGTTTCCGCGGTTTGATGCGGTTTGATGCCATTTTGGCGTCGAATTTTAAGTGTTGCCTTGAATATCCTTCGCCCCGGGGCATAACTATGGTCTAGATACCCTTATGTTGATATGACGATTGCGTCAAACACCTAAATCCGCGCGTGACAACCAGGTCCAGAAAAGCTTGTCCAGACTGTCTTTCCAGGAGCACCTTTTCATCTTGATGTCAAGAACTTTGACTTAATCGTCATAACGATTAAAGGGGTTAAGTGAGGACATTGATCGTCCCGCCACAACTTTCGATAAACCTTCATGCCTGATCAAAGCGCTAGCAACTGCCCAATCTGCGGACAAGCAAAAACTCCGCCGACTACTGGCAGCTTCACGCAGTGGATAAGCGTTTGCAAGTGTGATGAGAGCGCCAGTTCTGCCGGGATGGAGGCTTTGATTTGCGCCAAGTGCTTCAAACAAATACAGTCCAACAATACCGGTAGCTTCACCGGTTGGGTCTTCGAGCAGAATGGCTGCACTTGTGAGCAGCCAGTTCCTCTGAAACGCGGTGGTGTGTCGACAGACGAGCAAGTTTGGCAGGCAGACGAGCAAGTTTCGCAGACAGAGAGGCAGCCGGGCGACGATGGCTCAAAGGAATCCGTCGAGTCACAAGGCGCAGTGAATAAGGCAGATGTCACTGACTTGACCGAGATGTCCTTTCCTAAGAAGCGTTATAAGCCGATTGAGAAATTGGGGGAAGGCGGGTCCGGTTCCGTTTACTTATGCCAGGATAAACATCTGCGGAAAAATGTTGCTGTCAAAATCATCAAGGCATCGCAAGGCGATCAGTTGTCGGCGTTTCAATCAGAAGCTAAAGTAACGGCAAGGCTGCGCCATCCCAATGTAGTCTCGGTGTTGGACTTTGGTATCACTGTCGGTAGCGCACCGTATATGGTATTGGAATACGTTAATGGCACACCGTTGAGCGAGATGATCGCGAAGCGTGGACATCTGCCACCACTGGTAGCGCTGCCAATTTTCATCCAGATAGCCTCCGGTCTGGCGACTGCCCATGAAATGGGCATCCTCCATCGCGACGTTAAAAGCTCAAACATACTGATTACCGGCAGAGGACACAAAGACCAGAATCTCATCCATGACCTCGCTGGTCAGGCTCGAGTCGGAGCCAGTAGTGAAATCGGCGGAACTGCCAGAATCGGGGGCACAGGCGACCGAGCCGATCAGTTGATCAGAAGTGCTGAGGGTGATCTTGAAGACATCGATCTTTATGCGCACATAATAGACTTCGGAATAGCAGTCAGTGTCGGCGAAAATTCAGATAACCCGCGTTTGCATGGTAAGGCTCTAATTGGAACGCCCAAGTACATGTCACCGGATCAGTTTGAAGGGCGCAATTTCGATGCGCGCTCCGAGATTTATTCTTTGGGTTGTCTTATGTATGAAGTCTTGAGTGGGCGCGTTCCTTTTGAGGGTGAGAATGCCTTTCAAATATTGCATAAACATGCGAAAAATCCGCCGCCCACGTTTGCTGAAGTTTGCCCTCGTCTTATCATATCCAAAGCCCTTGAGGAGATCGTTCGTCGCTGTCTGGAAAAGGATCCTGAGGATCGTTTCCAGTCAATGGATGAGCTTCGCAATGTTCTCAGCCGCTTGATTCTCAAAGAAAGACGTAAATCGATCGGTTTTGACTCGGTCTCGAAAAGTCAGTCAGGCAACCAGAGCAATCCGGCAGAGAGACTGACCGAACCGGATGAGACTGATGAAGATGAAACTTTTCATGCCCAAACAATTCGAGAGAGAGGATCTCGAGTTGCAGCAGTTCTTACCCGTGTCGCGGCAGTTGTCGCGGTGGTCGGTCTGGTGGCGCTCATTTGCTCGTACTCGCTTAACCGTCTAGAGCCGAATTCGAGCGCCATCGAGGAAGCCAGCAATGCTAACGCCAGCGGAGACCGTGAACGCACTGCCTCGAAGAAACCTCCGCGGCCTCAAGTGGACGAGGAGGATGTCGCTCGCATTCAAGATCCGTACGCCATAGAAGAAAGAAAGCACATGGATGCAGTCATCGCATTTAATCGCGAAATAGAGAAAAAATGTACGCAAGATCTGGCCAGTGGCAAAGATACATCTGAGGTTTACCGCCTTCGCTGCATTGCTCGCCGGAACCAGGGAAAGCAACAGTTGGCAATGGAGGATATCGAGAAGGCGATCAAACTGGATCAGCATTCGGCTGAAAATCATATCGCCAGAGCGGCATTGCATTTCGATTCCTTCAATGGAGCTGAGACAGTCAATGATGCTAACTTGGCGCTGACTTTGCAGCCAAAAAATTATCAATATTGGCTGATTCGGGCAAACCCATCCGCCGATGCCGCACCCGATCGCAATGCTTTGAAAATGGCTTTTTCAATTGATCCCAAATCGAGCCAATGTTACGCTGCCCGAGCTCTTTGCAGTTTCCTCGAAAAGAAAAACAGCGAAGGGCAAGCTGATCTTCATAAAGCGCTCGAGCTTGAAGATGCAGATGCCGGAGCCGGCTTGGCAGGCGGACAGAAAGAGAAGATGAGGGGAGCGTCTTCGGACACCACGGATGGTGCCGATGCGGTGGCAATGACGGACTACTACCTCGGGCGTTGCATGATGGAAGCAAAGGATTTCGAGCGTGCGCTCTTCTTCTTCAACAGAGCGGCGCAGCGGGCTCCACTTTTCTGGCCTATTTATTGGTACAGATCCATGATTCACATTTTGTACATTCCGGACAGCGTCAAGGCGTTGGATGACTTGAACAAAGCTATCGCCGTCAATTCATCCTCATATCCCCTGTACCTGGCGCGAGTGAACAGGCTCAAGGCGCTGGACAAACTTGAATTGGCGCTCGAAGATGCTAATAGAGCAGTGCAACTTTCCAGGGACAACTACAACATTAGAGAAGTGCGCAGCGAAATCTACAACGCTATGGGAAGGAAAGCAGAAGCGCTGGCGGATCTCGATTATGCCATCAGCCATGGTACCGATCACGAACTGGTATTTCGGAGCAAAGGAAAAATTCTGGCAGACATGAATTGTTTGGATGAAGCAGAGAAAGCCTTGAGTCGAGCTATCCAAATAAACGGCATTAGCGATTATGCTTACCTGGCACGGGCGAAGGTTTATGCCAAGCAGGGCAAATATGAGAAGGCCGTGACCGATTTTAGTTCCGTACTCAAACTTCGACCAAATGATCCGCGTGTTTTAACCGAGCGGGCAATGGCCTATGAGAAGCTCGGTAAGATGGACCTTGCCAGAAAGGATCGCATGCTTGTTGAGAAAGATCCCACATTGCAAGCGGTAAACGCTTCTCAAAAAGCATTTTCGGCTCTGTCGGACGCAAAGCGCTATCTCGAGAAATCAGAAGGCATCGATCAGGCCAAACGAGATGTGATCAATGCCAATGCGATCAATGCAAAGAAGAAAGGCAAAAACTAGGTCCGCTTCAGGCCTTATTAGCAACCAGTGTGTTGGCCACACGACAAACGAAGGCAGCACAGTTGTAGGCGACTTCTTCCTTTTTCAGATCGGCCGGCAAAACATGATCGCAGCCTTCCAAGTAGATGATCTCTTTGTCGGGGCAACCAGTTAGCCAGCTGTAGAATATTTGCGGATTAGCGACTGTGGTCAATGTGTCTTCGACACTATGCATGATCAGAACGGGGCACCGCACCTGGTGCGCTTGCTTTTTCACTTGGCGGACAAGATGCTGGAGTTGGCGCAGCGAACCGGAATAGGTTCTAAACTGGCTGAAGCCGGACGCAGCACCCTTTCCACCGCCGGTGCTATTCTTGGCTTGTTCCAGCTCCTTCGTGATCATTTTAACCAGGCGCTCATCCTTCAACCCGTACGGCGGTTCTTCCGTCCAGTAAAAGATGCGCCCGAGGAAAGGAAGAATATCTATAAGTGGAAGAAAGATTTGTCCCCAGTTAGAGCTGTTTACCGAATCGTATTTGATGGTCGGAGACATCGAAATTATGCCGCAGACCTTGGGGTTCTCCACGGCAAGAAGAACAGGCATCAAGGCGCCCATTGATAAACCGCCGACGTAAACTTGATCGCAACGTTGGCACAATTGATCGAGTGTCTCACGCACGCCTGCGACCCAATCCTTCCAACCCGTCTTGAGCAACTCGATATGTGTTTCACCATGGCCTGCCAGCATTGGCACTTCCACGTCGCACCCGATTCTTTCCAGTGCTTTGGCGATCGCTCGCATTTCGTTAGGCATGCCGGTCAAGCCGTGAATCAAAAGGACGCCCACTTTGACGCCGGCGGGCAAGCGAAGTGTGGTCAACTTCTCTGTGAATTCTCTGGCGTTTGTCCTGGTTTGTTTTTTGACAGCTGACGTCTCAAGTGTTGTTGCCATACGCTCGGTCATCCTCTCGGGAACTCGGATGGCAAGTGTAGACGATCTGGTGTGCCGCTTGGGGATATGTCAAGAATTTTAATTTACAACAAGCTGATTAACAGTGATTAAGTGTTCTCGCTTTTACCCGGTAGCCTGCCGAACCAGTGATGTATTTCACTTCAACCGGTTGAACGGTTTTAAACCAGCCAACAGCGATCGTTTCTCTTTGACCTTCCCGCCCTTTGCTCGCCGCAGTTCCTCTTTCGCTAGTTTCTTGAGCGACGACATATTGTTCCTGGCTTCTAACTGCTCGTTGTGATCGGCATCGTGTTTGGCAATCAAGGTCCACTCGTCAAGGCACTGCCCGTAGAGCTCCCAATTAAATGTTTGGTTTGATTTCATTCTGATCTTGCGGGTCATGGCTCGCGCAAGCATGATATGTCCTTCAGGATCGGTCGAGTCGAGCTGCACTGCTTTGGCTAGAGACTTGAGCGCACCATCGACGTTGCCATCACTCATTTGTTGGTCGCCAATGAATCTCAAATAAGAGGCTTCGCTCAACCGACCAGTTGTCCCCGTCCCGAAATAAGCACTGTTTCTCGGCTCAGTGGAGTAAACCTTACCGTTATCGTTGATGCTTGGTGAGATCGAGTCTGCCATTGCCTGCGGTAGCATGGGCGAAGCTGACAGCAAGCAAATTGATATTAAGGAAAAGACGATCCTCTTCATTCACTTTTTGCCTCTTCATGCGGCTCATCATGCGTTACGTCGTCGACATCAACGTGCTGCGTATTTGATTGCAGATCAGTAATCTCTTCCTCGATTTCTTTAATTTTTTCATCGATGCGGCTGATCTGATCCACTTCGTCTTTGATCTTCTCTTTCAGAACATTGCCATCGATGGCATTGTTCTCTTCAAGCAGCGTGTAAACGCGCAGTCCAATGGTTTGCAAATGCTTGTTCTTCTCCGAGGTGAGACTGACAACATTCATTTTGAGCTTGCCGATTTTAGCGGCTTGCTTTGTCTGGTCTGCTACACCTTTGGCGGCAGACTTTATTTTGTCGAAAAAATTTTCTGATGGCGGCATATTGATGATCGATTTCTTGCTGTGGATAAACGAGGTGCTGCGGCTACCTCGCTAAGAATACAGTATATCCAGGCGCTGGAGCAATGATGATTGCACTCAGGCGACGAAACAATCTTCCTCGAGATTGAAGCGATTGTGGATCAATCGCACAGCCTCTCTACCGTATTTTGCAGGCAACAAAACGCTGACTCGCAGGTCGCCCGTTGCCACCATGTTTACAGGAATGCCGCCGGCTTGCAAAGCCTCGAATACACTTGCCACCACTTCCGGGCGCTGCGTCAAGCGCCGCCCTACAACAGATATGCGAGCGATATCGGTATCGATGTTCACCCGTGGATTTCCGAGCGCATTTCCCAGAGATTCGATAAGCGTCTGCACGCGATTGAGCGATCGCCGATCGACTGTGAATGCCATCTCTTGCGAAGGTTCGTCCTCATGCGCGAGAAGCATGAGCATATCGGTATGTATATTCAGCTCTTCCAGTCTCGTGAATAAAGCGGTTATACCCTCGAGCGCGGCGCTGCTTTTCTCCACTATTCGGGACTTGAGTGTCAGAGCGGCTTGAGACATATCGCAGGCTATGCTGCAAACCGTGTACTCAGGCACCATAATGCGGTGACCAATGAGAGTTCCCAGATCACGGGGCTCGAAGGTCGATCGGACGCGCAATGGAACGTTGGCATCCATGGCCAATTCAACCGAGCGCGCTGCCAGAACTTGAGCGCCTGTAGCGGACAGCTCAAGCATCTCTTCATAGCTGACCGCCGGAAGCTTCCGAGCCTCGGAAAGCAGGCGCGGATCGGCGGTATAGACGCCGTTTACATCGGTATAAATATCACAACGGTCCGCATTGAGAGCGCTGGCCACAGCCACTGCGGTCGTATCGGAGCCGCCACGCCCAAGAGTGGTCAATTCGTTGCCTACAGTTATGCCCTGAAATCCGGCAATCACGGCTATCTCGCCGCGCTGCAAACTGGCTTCCACCGCCTGCGGTGCAATGTGCTGAATCTTCGCCAGGCCGTGATTGCTCTCGGTTATGATGCCCGCCTGCCCGCCGGTAAACGAACGAGCTTGATAGCCGAGCGACTGGATCGCCATGCTCATCAGGGCAATTGAGACCTGCTCGCCTGTTGTCAGGAGCATGTCCATCTCGCGTGCGCTTGGTGTGTCGCTGATCTCCTCAGCCAGACTGATCAGGCGATCGGTAGTGTGTCCCATCGCCGAAACGACTGTGGCTACTTCGTTTCCCTCGGAAGCAGCCTCAACAGCTATTTCAGCTGCCTTCCTTATCTTGTGGACGTCTGCGAGCGATGTTCCACCAAATTTCTGTACGAGTCTTCCCATGGCTATAGTAACGTCGGCTCCAACTACTTGATTATCATAAGGCTCCACGGTTAGAAGCGAGTTAAGTGTGTGAGAAAACTATTCTAATTATGTTGCTCATCTGCCCGTCTGCGCCCTCATGCTCAAGATAGCGTATCAGCGCCTTGAAACTGCCGTAGAACTCCGAAATATATCGGATGCTTATCTAATGCGAAAAATATTTGAGAAAGATATCTGATAGCGGAGTTCTGCAAGCATCGCCGCGTTTCACGACACCGCCCCGTCCACGACACCGCATGTGGTGAGCGAAGCGCAGCCTCATATGGGACCGGTTCGCGTCCGGCACTGAATGTGGTGGCAGGGGCAACCTGGCTGCCGGAGCAATCCAGGTAACTGAATAGACGGCAGGTCGGAGCGCGAATGAGTTATGGACTAGCGCTTTTCAAGATGATAGTTTGTCGTCATATTGCAGAAGCGACCTTGTCTTCCAAGAGAACCACTAGTTACGTTTCAATCAGCGCAGGGAGAAATGATGCCGAAATCCTGGAAAAACAAATCGGTGCACTTAACTGAAGAGTCGCGCTTCACGGTGGAAAACGCCTATATCGAAGATGCTCTTCTGGTTTCCGGTCCGGGCTCTGACAGCGGGATTGGCGGACTGTACTACGTAAAGCGCAGCGGCTGGATGGGCGGAACGGAAGTTTGGTGCATGGATCGCCTCAGCTCAAGAGGCATCGACGCGAACGCCGAGATGCTTGTTCGTGCCCTTCACTCGGACGGACATATGGTGATTACCGTCTACACGAGCGATTCAGCTCGCACATTCGTCAAAGAAGGACTTGGAAATATTCATGGCGTCAAAATAGTCGATGACAAAATCTACGCCGTTTCGACCACGAGCAACGAAGTTGTCTGCCTGGATTCAGAAGGAAACATATTGAAGAACTGGCAATTCCCAGGCGGCAAAGATGCCTGGCATATGAGCGGCGTCGACCTCTGGGACAATCGTGTCGTCGTTTGCGCCTTCGGTCGCTTTGAAGGCGAGAGCGGCTACGTCGGCAAGACGAACGGCGCCGGTGTGGTTTTCGATCTCGAGAGCGGCAAGGATGTCTGGTCCGGACTGACAGGACCACATTCGCCTCGCTGCGACAAAAGTGGCAACAAATATATTTGCGATAGCGGGACGAAACGGCTGATCGTTAAGGAGGCAACCGGGGGCGAAAGAGTTATCGATTGCAAAACGGCATTCCCACGCGGTTTAGCAATAGGCAAAGGCATGATTTATTTAGGCCTGAGCTTTCTTGACTCAAACGGTGAGGCAGGCGCTTCCTCGAAAATCCTCATGCTCGATCCGGAAACTCTGGAAAAAATGGGCGAGCTGGAGATGGATATCCCGGAAATCTATGACATCCTGATCATCGGCGACGAGAGCTGATCTGAATCAGACCAATCCCGACGAGATCCGTCCCTGGCAAAATGCCCGCCCTGCAGGTACTTTATCGATGTCCGGAAAATCTATTCTCTGTTTCCTGATTGCTCTGGGAACGGTTGGTTCCGCTCTACTCAGCCCATGCGCATTCGGACAGAAGGGCAGCGTAAGTACAAATGTTGATCGGGGAATTTCTCCTGCGAAGGGAGAGTGGAATCGTAATTTCCAAGTTGTCACTTTTCCGAGCGGCAAGCTTAAACTGTCGGGAATTCTTTGGAAGCCGCAAGGCACTGGTCCTTTCCCCGCTATCATCTACAATCACGGCTCCGAGAAGACAGTCGCCAACAAAGCTTTTGCAGCGATAGGGAATTTTTATCTCAGTCACGGTTATGCGGTTCTGGTGCCAATACGCCGCGGTCATTCCTACCAGGCCAACTTGCAGCCGGTCTGCTCATCTGAAGGAACGCTCTTCGACGATCGTGTAAATCAAGAAACTGGGTTCAATTTCGATCCAAGCAAGAGAAACAAGATCTGGATCCATGAGCAAGAGGTGGACAATGAAGATGTCGAGGCCGCAGCGGCATGGCTGAGAGGACAACCATTCGTCAACTCGAAGGCGATGATTATGTCTGGTATCTCATTTGGTGGCATACAAACCTGCCTTGCTTCTGAGAAGGGACTCGGCATGCGAGCATTTATCCCTTTTGCACCAGGGGCGATGTCTTGGAAGTGGGTGCCGGAAGTGCATGCACGGCTGAAGCAGGCTCTGGAGGATGCCAAAGCGCCCGTGTTTTTGATTCAGGCTGAGAATGACTATGACACTGGTCCTTCGGAATATCTCGGTCCGGTACTCGACAGAAAGGGTCCGCCTAACAGGCATAAGCTCTATCCGGCGTTTCACCCCGAGCAAGGTCCTGCCGCTGGTCATGGCGGTTTTGCCACCCACGGTATGGAAATATGGTCGGCTGATGTAAGCGCCTTCCTGCAGGAGGCCGTTGGCCCCGTTCTGCCCAAATTAAACTGAAACGATTTCTAGCAGGACGATTCTACTTCGCACCCCAGAGGTTTGATTGCTGAGTCTCAGATGCAGGTTTGTTGTTGTTGCTGTAGTGGGTCGCGTCGCCTAACATCGGCTTTTGCCCGTGCTCATAGGTATACAGCTTGCGTCCGGAGCGAGCGTCGAATTCATCCTCGTTCTTGTCATAAAGCGGTTTTCCGTAGTCGGAATAAGCTGCGACATCAAATCTTTCGAATGGCTCGAAGGGGCGCTTCGCCATGCGCTCATGCATAATCACGTCCGTTGTTTTGAATGCTACCTGCGGCGCATGACCCATAGGTTGGAGAAAGGCCGCCGCCATCGTCCGGTTGGCAATGGTATCGGAAGTGTTGAGCCGATGCTCTGCTTCGTACTTCTGATCGAAACCTTGCATATGGCTGCGCGCCACCATTTGCTGCGGGTGGGTATCAATGTGCCGCAATTGCAGCGTAGAGAACAGTTGGTTCTTTTCGCTTGTACGCAATGTTCTGTCCGTCCAGACCTTGTTGAGCTGTTCGGCGAACTTAAGCTCCCTGGCTAAGTCTCTTGGATCCCAGTAGCCGGGGAGGCAATGCAGAACTGTTCCATCAGGGGCGAGAACGAACATCTGTATGTTGTGCGGTCCGGCACCGTTGCTGGTATGAACGGCATTCCCCTGCCTTTCATGGCGCCCGGACATGCCGGCGAAGCTTTTGTCAGTTATGTCCGTATAGCCGCATATAAAGTCGTTCTTGAGCATCGAGAAGGTCGGCTCTTGTGAGAGGCTCACGGCCCTCAGGCTATTGCCGGCGCTTCAAGTGGCACCAGATAAGGTGCCAAGCATGTTGATCCAGAAAATAAGCTTGCCCGCCATGCGTGCGTCTTGCTCCGCGGATCCCAATGATGTGTGCCAGCGAATTTCGCCGGTTAACTTGTTGGTTCTTTCACTGTTGATACCGCCCGACACGATGTTGCTGTGCTGCTGCTGCATCTGCGGAGCACCCTGGCTGGGCATGAGAGGTAGAAGCGCCAGGGCTTGAACGACAATCAATGTTTTTACGATAAATTTTTTCATGAGCTTTGTCCGAAATGTTGGTCCGAATACCGTGCGAATTAAGTGGTTCAAAATAACGTGCGATTGAAGTGGTTCGAATACGGTCGATATAGCTCTTTAACTGGCGCGAATTCTTTTAAGAGTAAGTTGAAGACACTCATTATAGTTATGCCACTAAAGAGTCGCCTGTTACCGCCAATGGCTGGCGCCGATCATGGAGATTCCTTTCTAATATACCGCCACAGGCGAAATCCGGGAATCCACGGCAACAGGACGATCACATGTTTTTTAGCTGGACCGGCCCACGGCGGCGGAGCTATAAAAATGACGAAGGAACCACGGTCCCTGCCTTCCTTCAGCAAGGGTTCGCGGTCCGTTCGTCTTGATTGGCTCTGGGTTTTTACTGATCCCGTTTGATTTCCCGGCTCACATGATTTTCTTCCCGGTTGAGCTGCCTTTGCTCGCCTTTCGTGATGTGGCCGCCGTTCATGCGGGCATCGCGCTGCTCCTGCCTTCTTATTGCCCGGTCCTGGCGTTTCAGCTGCCCATAGTGTCCGCCCAGATCGCCACGATTGGCATTGATTCTACGGTTGAGATTGTTGTCTCGACCTAACACTTCTGCCCGCCTTGGATGTCGAGCCTTCCAGCCGCCTTTTGCATCAGCCGGAGTGGTTGAATTGATTAAAACGCCCAGAGTCAGGGCGGCTACCATACCTATACTTAGGAGGGATTTTGTTTTCATGGGGACATTCTCCTTATTGAGAGGATCTGTAGTTAGAGACGTCCCTGACCTTCTTAAAGTTCAACCGGCCGAATTAAAAGAAGTTCAGATTTAGATGCCAAACCGATTGATTGAGCCGGTCTGGTGCCACCATATCCGGTGGCTTCTTTTATCTGAAACCGAAGCAGAAGATTCTGAATCGTTTCTCTCAGATGATTGATTCTGTTTGATTTAAGCGGCTCAGATTTCCCACATGGGAATACGGATGCCATTCTTTTTGGCGAACGCGATTGCTTCTTCATAGCCGGCATCGACATGACGGATGACCCCGGTCCCCGGATCGGTAGTTAAGACCCGCGCGAGCCGCTCAGCGGCTGCATCCGTTCCATCCGCGACGATCACTTGACCGGCATGCAGAGCATAGCCGATACCAACGCCGCCGCCGTGATGCAGCGAAACCCAGCTGGCTCCGCCGACTGCATTGAGAAGGGCGTTTAAATAAACCCAGTCAGCAATGGCATCGGAGCCGTCTTTCATACCTTCGGTTTCGCGATTGGGCGAGGCGACCGAACCGGAGTCGAGATGGTCTCTGCCGATTACGATTGGTGCTTTCAGGCGGCCTTTCTTGACCAGGTCATTCATGATCAAACCCATTTTGGCCCGGTCGCCATAGCCGAACCAGCAAATACGACATGGCAAGCCCTGGAACTTCACGCGCTTGGATGCCAATTCGATCCAGCGACAGAGCGCTTTGTCGTGCCCGAAGTGCTCGAGAATGGCATTGTCGATGACGGTAATATCTTCCGGATCGCCTGATAAGGCTGCCCATCTGAAGGGTCCTTTGCCCTCGCAAAAAAGCGGTCGAATGTATGCAGGAACGAATCCCGGAAAATCAAATGCGTTTTTCACGCCTTTATCGAGCGCCACCTGGCGTATATTGTTGCCGTAGTCGAACGTGACCGAGCCAGCCTTTTGAAAGTCGAGCATCGCTTGAACATGTTTGGCGATCGCGGCAGTCGAGAGCTCGATATATTTTTGCGGATCGGATTTGCGCAATGCCTCGGCATCTTTCAAGCTCATAGGCTTCCCATCCTGAGTAAGAGGGATGTAGCCATTGAGTGGATCGTGAGCCGAGGTTTGATCGGTTACGACATCGGGGTGGAAGCCATCCTTCACGAGCTTGGGCAGCAGATCGGCCGAGTTGCCTAAAACCGCTATGGACAGCGCTTTCCCTTCATCTCTTGCCTGGCTCGCCAGTTTAATCGCATGCTCGATCGAGTCCGCCTGGACGTCGCAATACTTCGTATCGAGCCGGCGTTTAATCCGCTCGGCATCGACTTCCACGCAGATAGCGACACCTTCGTTCATCGTCACCGCCAGTGGTTGTGCACCACCCATGCCACCAAGCCCGCTGGTGAGAACGATGCGTCCTCTCAACGTTCCATCAAAATGTTTGCGAGCCAGGGCGGCGAAGGTCTCATAGGTTCCCTGCAGAATGCCCTGCGTGCCTATATATATCCACGAACCCGCCGTCATCTGGCCGAACATGATCAGCCCTTTCTTCTCGAGCTCACGGAAGTATTCCCAATTCGCCCACTTGCCGACCAGGTTGGAGTTTGCGATCAGTACTCGCGGTGCGTTTTCATGAGTCTTGAAAATGCCGACTGGTTTTCCCGACTGCACAAGCAGCGTTTCGTCGTCTTCCAGGTTAACAAGCGCCTTTACAATAGCCCGCAGCGCATCCCAGTTCCGCGCCGCTTTGCCTGAACCGCCATAAACGACGAGATCATCGGGGCGTTCCGCCACCTCCGGATCGAGGTTATTCAAGAGCATACGCAGCGCTGCTTCCTGCACCCAACCTTTTGTATTGAGCGTGTTTCCACGAGGCGCCTTCACCGTAATCGGCTTTTTACTGCTCAGTATGTTCTCGATCAATTGAGCCGCGTTGTGCGTTCCTGTAGCTGTCGTCATGACAAAGCTCCTTCAATGTGAAAGAATTCGAGTAGAATTAAACGATGGCAGAGAGCCAGGGCTCGCAGAGCCAAAAGCTGCCGGCCCGCGGATCTGATTCCAATGCATCCCGATCGAGGGTGATCATATCCGAGATCGAGACTGCATGGGTGAAAATTAAGAATACGAAGGGGACGAGCTGATGGTCAAGGAATTGGCGAAGCCGCATGGCAAAGAAGGAAAGGAAGAAAAGGTGCACGAGACTCTTTCGGGTGTTCCCGTAAAGGCTGTTTATACCCCTGATGATCTAAAAGATTGGAATTATAAAGAAAAGCTTGGCGAGCCGGGCGAATTTCCCTACACGCGCGGAATTCACAAGGACATGTATCGCGGCAAGCTCTGGACAATGAGACAGTTTGCCGGTTTTGGCGGACCGGAAGAAACGAACGAGCGCTTCAAGTATCTTTTGGCGCAAGGGCAAACTGGTTTGTCGACCGCTTTTGATTTACCGACGCTGATGGGTTATGACTCGGACCACCCCAAGTCGGACGGCGAAGTCGGTGTTTGCGGCGTGGCTGTGGATTCGCTCGAGGACGTCGAGATCTTATATAAGGATCTGCCGCTCGACGAAGTATCCACTTCGATGACGATTAATGGGCCGGCGCCAATTATCTTTTGCATGTTCCTCGCCAATGCGAAGAAGCGCGGATTCGATTGGAAGAAACTGAACGGTACTTTGCAGAATGATATATTCAAAGAATACATCGCTCAGAAGACATATCTGATTCCGCCGCGGCCGGCGGTCAAGCTGATTCAAGACATGATTGTTTTCTGCACGCGAGAAGTGCCGCGATGGAATACAATTTCAATCTCCGGATACCACATTCGCGAGGCAGGTTCGACTGCTGCTCAAGAACTGGCATTTACGCTTGCTGATGGTTTTGCCTATGTCGACTACGGAATCGAAGCAGGCTTGACGGTCGATGAGTTTGCTCCACGCTTGTCGTTCTTTTTCAATTCGCACATAGATTTCTTCGAGGAGATAGCAAAGTTCCGTGCTGCCAGAAGAATCTGGGCGAAACGCATGCGCGATCATTATGGCTCTACAAACGAGCGAACCTTGAAACTGCGCTTTCACACTCAAACAGCGGGCTGCAGTCTAACCGCACCACAGCCGGAGAACAACATTGTGCGCACGGCGATCGAAGCCCTTGCCGGGGTGATTGGCGGAACGCAATCACTGCACACCAACTCGATGGACGAGGTGCTCGGCTTGCCTACGCAAAAGGCCGCCCATATAGCTTTGCGCACGCAGCAGATCATCGCCTATGAAACCGGCGTCGCCAATGTTGTGGATCCGCTTGCCGGTTCTTATTATGTTGAGTGGCTAACCGATGAGATGGAACGACAAGCCAATGAATATTTCCAAAAAATTGAGGAAATAGGTGGTGTCGTATCTGGTATCGAAAAAGGTTTCTTTATGAAAGAGATCGCTGATGCGGCGTATCGTTTCGAACAGAAAATGATGTCCGGCGATCGCCACTTCATTGGGTTGACTTCTTTCAAGGAAGAAGCACCTGGTTCGCAAATCGAAATTTTGAAAATCGGTCCTGAATATCAAGAGCGACAAACCAAGCGCATTACCGCATTAAAGGCGCGTCGCGATAATGAGAAAGTTGCAAATACACTGCAGGCACTTAAGGAAGCATGCGCCGGCAATAAGGCTACTTTCCCCAGGCTGCTTGATTGCGTGGAAGCGTATGCAACCCTTGGTGAAATATGCGATGTGCTTCGCGATGTTTGGGGCGCATACAGGGAGAACGCCGTCCTATAGAGCCGGCTGTTGATCAGTAGGCATGCTTGACTCCGCCCCGGAAGCAACGTATTGTCATTGGTTGTAAGACTTGCGAATATTCAGAGATGCTCAACAAGCTTAGATTAATTGAATATTCTTTTAGAATGTTGAGCAGAGCCGGTTTGATCACAATTTTCAAACATCAACTTGATAGGCTTCTCGCTTAGTTTGGTAACCGGATTACTAACTCACAAGCTGAACCCCGGGTCACTGCAGAAAAGAGATATATATGGAATCTACAAGGAAACGGCTACATAAGATAGTCCTTGCTACCGCATTCGGCATCTCATTGATATCTAATAGTACTGCTTATGGTGCTCCTGCTGCCGAACTGGGCACCACCCCTGGTGCAGATAATCCACAAACTCCGGCAATAAATCCACCATCAAGCGCGCCAACCCTGATTGCTCAAGGTTCGGATCCAAGCCCGTACGTAAATCAACTCGAGAACAATACTAAAGCGATTTTGCTCAAGATCATCGAACTGGAGCGCTATACATTGAAGTATCGCTCTACGGTCGCCAAACAAGGCCGATGGAAAGGTTGGCGTTATCTATTAACGCAAGAAACGAACAACTCCGTCTCAATGGCGGGATTCATAGTAGGAGCGTACGAGCGATGCAGGGTCTGGCACTACAAAGATCAAACCAGCGTGAAAAAACATCTCAACAGGAATGTTCTGGAAGCTGGTAACGTGTGCGGCTTTGTCGCGCAAATTATCGGAGCTAGTGGATCGGCTGTAGAGTTTGGAATAAACGGCTGGCATGAAGTCGAGACACATAGAAAAGGCTTTTCTCCTGCTGCTGCCAGAGCCAAGGTGAAGGGAATTTGCTCCGACATCCAAAACCTTCTTGCCGAGCGCGAGAAGATTGAGATGACCATGAACGCTAATTGCGGTCCTACAAAATATGCCGCAGTTTCACATGCCGAGGAGCCGGTTCTCGAGGACATGCGAGACATCAGCCTTGGAGAATTCAAACAATTCCACTCCAGCGCCAGAAGGCTCTACGCCTTTCAACAGACACTGTACCTGACTGATGTTGCTAGAAACGTATTGGGGGCATTCGGTAACCGATTCGGTTGGGATGCGCTCAGGACGGGAGATAGACACAATAACACCAGGGCAGGTGTATTCTTCGTCTTATCAGGCGGCTTGACGATTCTCAACCCAATAAGCTCCCGCGCGGTTGGCAAGGTAGTTGGCGAGTATCATAAACACTACATCAAAACTTGTACGGCCGGCAGCAAAGGCGCCGATGTCGAGAAACTTAACGCTGACATTGCCAATCTCACAAAGATTGCCACAAGCCCGGAGCTCCAAAACATGGATCTGCCTGTTTTGAGAACCGCCTTGTACTCCGAGCATGAGGACGGTTGCCGCAAGCAAGTTGCCCTGGCTTCTCGCGAACTGCGGGCGGGAGTTTTGACTGCCAGTGAAAACCTGATTTCCGGTACCTTAATCGGCGGTGCAAAAACCGCCGGCGGTATCATGTTTCTCATTTGTGGAAGCAGGTTTCCTCACAACGGCAGGATCACTAACTATTATCTCGGAACGGGCAACATAATTGGATTATCCTGGACTCCTTATGCCATTCTCGAGACATTGAGGATTCAGGTCAAACGAGAATTTGATTTGCATCGTCTCAGGAAGAAAGGCGAGACACCCGGACAAATCATCAAAGCTCGACTGGCTAAATTGGATGCGCTGGAAGACCACTTGTTGCACAAGAACTATCCAGGCGGAACCACGCCAACTTCAATGGATATGTTCAATCAAAACTCACTGCCTGTGATCAGCCAGGTCATGGATTCAACGCCACCATTCCCAGATTTTTCAGAAGTTGAGAATTCGATGGATGTGTCCGGCAAGACTCTCGCGATTGTGCCCTCAGAATCAATGAGAGATGAGCAAGGCCAGTCGCAGACAAATGAAGGTCGATTAGCTGCCAAGGCGACAGCGCTCGGCTCAGAACCATCTGCACTCGAACATCAGGAAGTGAATTCTGTTGCAAGTCAGAGTGTGAATGAAGCGGATGCGGACACTTCGGATGCGAAGACGCAATCAGCAATCAATCCAGAGCAATTCTCAACAAATAGCATGAATTCTGAATCGACTGATTCGAAGCCTCAACAAACAGATTCAAAGTCTCAACAAGCAGATTCGAAGTCTGAATTGCCTGCATCATCGGTTAACTCTGGTATGGGGAGTGCCTTGTAGGAGCTGACTGGATGGCGCCGATCTGTCAGTCGACGTCGATCTCACGAATTTGATTGCCCGCGGGAATAGCACGGCGGGATATTCGACCGACCAGCGTTTCTGTTGAACTAAATGCATCATCCCAGGCATTCAGCTCTGGAACTTTTGCGGCGCGCACAAATTTGCTATCGATTTTTGTGCCGGCTGGGATATAGATTGTCGCGACTACCACTTGCTTTTGTGCACCACTGGTGGTGTTTTCGGATGTCGTGACCTCTCCGGAGCGTGAAAGCCGAATCGCCTCTTGAGTCTCGGCTGAAATCGTTCCAGTTACCATCATCGTCACCAGGACAGCCAACCCAATGATCACGAGTAAAATTACAGCAGGAGGTACTTTGCTTAAGAAAAGGAAGAAATTTCGAAGAGGATTCATGGATGCGGTCCTGTGCTTTAATGTGTGGTTCTCATTCGGGATAATTCCAGTATACGCTGACATCTTGGCAACCCGTCCGGCACTAACCTATTCATAAGGATTGCTCCTCGACCGGCTTGAAGAAACTTGGAAAGTAGAGGCTTTCACAGAACAAAAAAGTTCCCTTCTCTTAATTGACCTGGCACCACATGAGGTGGCACCTCGGCAGACTTGAAACTCATCAGATTCACCGTCCGTGGTGCAAACGCAAATCATTTTCTGGTGGCAATGCATCCAGTAATTTTGCTCGCTCTTCAGCACGTGACGACTCAGAATAAACAATATTCGAGATCTAAACATTCATGTCACCGTTTATAATTACTTCTTCAGGAACAGCTGAACCGGTACAGAAATGACTCCCAACCGAACAGATAAAGAGACAGCTAGTAGACCATCGACAGAACCTTTCCTGGCTCGATGCCGGGAGTTTCTCAACAAGAAAGAGCGCGAGGGTAACTTGAGCTCTTTGGGTAAGGTCATCCCTATAAATGCCAGAGAACTCCTGGTCGATGGAATTACCTGCCTGAACTTCGCATCCAATGACTATCTTGGGCTCTCCAAACACCCCGACCTCATTGCTCGAGCCAAGGTTTACACCGAATCATTCGGCGCCGGCACGCCATCTTCACGCCTGATCGCCGGTAACCTCGAATGTTATGACCGGATCGAAGAGAAGATCGCGAAACTCAAGGGGACAGAGGCAGCTCTTCTCTTCCCAAGCGGATTTCAGCTTAATGCCACTGTGCTTGCTGCCTTTGCGTTTACCGAGTCTGTTTTTGCCCTGGATCAAATGTGCAACCCCAGCATTCTTGCAGGAGTTACGAGCACGAACTCACGTTGGTTCCGTTTTGGGCACAACGACGTCGGTGATCTCAAAAAGCGATTGACGGAGTATGAGAGAAAGCCGGACTCCAATCGAAAGGACCGAGTCGATGCCGAGCGCTGGATTGTTTCCGAGTCGGTTTTCGGCCTGGACGGAGATCGCGCTCCTCTAGATCAACTGATATCGCTTGCACGTGATACCTCTTCCTACCTTTATATGGATGAAGCTCACGCCACCGGCGTGCTCGGCCGAAGCGGCATGGGTCTGTGCTCCGGACCGTCCCCCAGCTTCGTTTCTGTGAAACGGCGATTAACACCCTATGCAGACGAGCAACCGGAACAATCAGCTCCAAAAGTGCTTTCAGAGTTGAATTTGAAACCGGAGAAGGCAGAACGGCAGCCGCTCCTCATCTCGACGGGCACTTTCGGCAAGGGATTAGGCGTCTTTGGTGCGTATATTGCTTGTCCTGAGCTGATCAAGCAGTTTCTGATCAACAAATGTGATGGCTTGATTTATTCAACGGCCTTGCCACCAGCGGTTCTCGGTGCTATCGACGCGGCACTGGATTTGATACCGGAATTGGACGACGAACGCGAGAGATTGGCTGAAGGCGCCGAGTGGCTGCGAACAAAGATCAAGGCTCTCGGACTTAATACAGGCGGAAGCACGACACACATTGTCCCGATTATCGTCGGAGAATCATCGCAAGCGATCGACCTGTCTCGGCATCTCTTGTCGCGTCAGTTATTCGCGCCGGCTATTCGACCGCCAGCAGTTCCCGACAGGTCTGCCCGAGTAACAATTTCACTTTCGGCTGTGCACACGCGAGCCGATTTGCAAGAGCTCGTCGATGCGCTCAAATCTTGGCGATACAGGTCTGAATAATTTCCTTAAATTCCAGGGTGGATGTCAAGCAATTCGTTAGAATGGTCATAGTCCTTGATCATAGCCGAGAAGCTCAAATCGAATGGACAGCCTGACACTGAAGAATTGATTTTGGAGTCGCCTATGTCGGCAGAACTAAAAAAAGCCAGGTCTTTTCTGGACCTATGTAAGTCTCGCATGGAGAACGGCAGTCCGACGAATCGAGAGCTTGCCGAGCAAGCAGTAAATGATGTTTATAAACGAGTAAAAAAGCGTGAGCCGGAAATTATTTTCTGGTGCGATAGTCCCTATCAAATGGCAGTGATTCCGCCGCTTGCGGCAAGCATTATCGAAAACAGACTCTGGCATCAACTTACGCAAAGACTGGCGGCGTATGATTGCCAGTCAGGAAAATGGGATGAACTTTTTGAGGAGGAATGGCAAGGCATCGAAACAAAACTCGGCTACCTGATAAAAAAAGTTATCGATCATCCACGTGAGTATAAACTCGAGCAGGCGGTTAAGACAAATGCATTGAAGCGGCTCAAACAACTCCTGCGTGATGCGCTCAAGAAGGGAAAGATTCGCTCGAGGCTCATCGATTGCCACCATCCGAACAATACGCCTGTCGGGTTCATGAACATCAAAGTGGATAATCAGTTTTTGAATTACATGCGCACAGTCCAGGTGCAGGTTGAATGTGAAGCTGCTCTGCCGCTCGCAATTGACTTGCCTGTAGCAGAAGGACCTCAGGAAGAAAATCTTAGATCCGTGACCAGGCATCTGCAAACAACCGTGTCCGCTTTCAGAGCTTTTTCCGCAATGCAACACGGTGTGATCGATCGGCGTTTTGTCAATCAAGTTGTCCCGCAGGCAGAAGCGATCTTGAAGATGCGCCATGACGAAACTACGCTGGCAAAAGCAGCCGAGCTAAAAGCATCATGCCGAGAGCTGGAAAACATATCGGCCAGAGCTTTACTTTGGTATCGAGCACTGCCTCCAATCTGGTCAAGGTTGACAGGAATGAACATGTGGCAGGAATTTTTTGGCAATCAGTGGACGGACCGCACCAAAGATCAGGGACAGTCAAAGTTTACACGTACTTTGACGGGCGTGCAGGTTGGCATCGATGGCATCGACAAACTGAAAGATGCTATCCATGAGGACTTCGGCTTTCGCAATCACGCTACATTGTGGTTTCCTCATTGCGCGTCCTGGATTTATTTTGCCTCAGCATGCCGTTTCATAAAGTCTGATTTCTTTGACTCGCTTCAGGATGATATCGATTGTTTCTCCGCTCTCTCAAACGGCGCGGCTGGTTATGTCTTCTGCAAGAATGTCTGTTTCGCATGTGAGAAGCCAACTTCATTTTCAGCAGATGCAATGGTTAGACCGCACAATGGTAATGGACCAGCTGCAGCATGGTCCGATCGATTTGAAGTCTATAGCTGGCATGGGCTCCCGATCGAAGCAGATCTGATCAAGAATAGAGCTGGTATCACTGTCGGTGCCATTCATCAGGAAAAGAACGCTGAGGTCAAGCGGGTTCTCATCGATCTCTATGGGCCGTCTCGCTATCTTGTTGATGCTAATGCAAAAGTGGTGCACCAGGATGAATGCGGAACGCTCTTTCGCATGGAAATAGAAGGCGACGAGGCTCTCGTTATGGTCAGAGTTCGCAATTCCACGCGCGAACCGGACGGCACCTACAAGCATTACTTCTTACGAGTGCCACCAACGATTTTAAAGGCGCGCGACGCAGTGGCATGGACATTCGGACTTTCGCCAGAGGAGTACAATCCTAAGCGGGAGTCTTGAGCACGAGTCGGATTACTGCGGCAATCTTTTGTTGGCGTTACCAGCATGATGGTTGTCATGAGAAGTTCCGAGAAGACTCGGTTGCGAAAGGGTGGCGAAACGCGCCTGAAAGCTTTGCAACATTGATGTGCTAGGATCTCAAGCTATATGGCTTCCCGAATCCCCGAGTCCCTTCAGAAACGAATCACGCGCATCTTGTGTCGATGCGCTCCAGTAGCGATTGCGCTCGTATTCACTGCCTCTTTGTGCCCAGCGCCGGCTGTAGAGACGTCGTCGCCACCTCAGACACTTAACGCGCAAGAGGAAAGCCTGGATTTCGATCATTCAGAACCCTCTTGCCTAATGGCGATACATGGTTCTCTGACGACCGAACGATCTCAGAGATCGCCCTCGAAGAGCGCACAAAGGTCATCGTCTAAGAAGAAGCTTTTCTGTTTGCGGCTTGAAATGAGTCAGCCGCTGACAGGCTCGGTTGAAGGCAGCGACAACTCTGATCCGCTCACCAAGATGTCGTTCCGCTTGACTGAGAGCGCGCTGGATCGCAACCATAAGGTCAAAGTCGCGGAAAAAGCGGTGCAGCGTTACAGAAGGATTCACGAAAGGGCGATTGCCAATTCTAAAGACGCATTGGATAAGTTGATTTGTTATCGCGGATTTGGACCATCCAGTCTGGCCGGCGATGTTCTTCTCGAAGACAAATTGAAGCTGGACAATCTTCAAGCTGCTGAGTTTGTGCGGCAAAAGCAGGTTGATGATGCCCACATCCAGACCGTCAAAGTTCTCATGCAGCTTGCTACTGGTGTTGGCACAAACGATTCGGCTCGAAGTAAGCAAATTATTGACAAAGGAACGGCGGAGCTGACTAAGCTCGTTGGAGAAGATGAAGCGCGCGCGGTTGTGGAAGAGCTGAAGAATTGGTCGAAGAAGGTGCGCGTTTCGGATGAAGTTTACAATCAAGTGTCCTGGGATCCTCTTGAGATTGAAGACAAACAAAACCAGGTCGTTGAAGCCGCATTGAAGAACGATGCGGTATATCAGAAGGTGAAAGAGAAGCTCTCAAAATACAATCACAAAGGCAAAGCGATGATGGCTGCCAGTCACATTGTTGAAGGATCGCTCGGAATTGCGACCCTTGCTCCAAACATTGTTGGACCGGCAGCTCAGGCTGCGTTGACGGCATTTGAAATGTCAACCGGTGGTCCGGAAGAAGCGAAATTGATCAAAGAGATTTATCTGTATAAGCGGCTGGAGAGCAGAGCCAGAGTTCACTCCAAGAAGGCGGAAATGGCTTTGCATAATTATCAGCTCGGAGTAGCTAATAAGAATCCGCTTCAAATCGCTTTCGCTCAGTCAATGATTTCCGAAATGTCCGGAATTGACACAGTGCAAGACGTTTTTGGATATAACGTACTCGACTCATTTGTTATGAACAAGGAAGATGCATCGGAAGAGAAGTCGAATAATTAGCCGGCGAGCAGAAAGGGGATTTGTTCTTCCTGGAGTTCGCTAAAGGCTAAATTTGACTTTGAAGTTATCAGCATCTCAAAGCCATGGTACTACATGCAGTGCTATGCCGAATGAGATTCGTGTTTTTCTCAAGGATAAACGTCGAGATCCGTTAGAAGTCGGAACCTGCTGAACTCACTGATGATTGCCCGGTGCCGAAGTGGATCGGGTTCGTGTTCGTGTTGTATTGATTGCCACCGGGGTTCGGTTGCGATGTACCTATTGGGTGCGAACCGCCGTTGTATTCGTTAGAGCCTGGATTTGGTTGGGAAGTGCCGACGGGATGCGAACCGCCGTTGTATTGATTGCCACCTGGGCTAGGCTGCGATGTACCGACCGGATGAGCGCCGTTGTTGTATTCGTTTGAGCCCGGATTGGGTTGCGATGTACCGACCGGATGAGCGCCGTTGTTGTATTCGTTTGAGCCCGGATTGGGTTGCGATGTGCCGACCGGATGAGCGCCGTTGTTGTATTCGTTTGAGCCCGGATTGGGTTGCGATGTGCCGACCGGATGAGCGCCGTTGTTGTATTCGTTTGAGCC